>CALGOD010000141.1 GCA_937957845.1 uncultured Nocardiopsis sp. | reverse complement strand
CCGTAGGCTGAGCCGGCAGATTTACAGCATTCCCGTTCGCCACCGAGACGAGCCGTGTCATTGCAGGTGACCGGATTACGCTCCGTCGTCTGAGACGGTCTCACGGGGAGCATGCCCGCTGCGTGCCCGTTCCTGGTCAGCCGACGCCGATCGTGCCCGTTGAGCATCGAATGAGGCCGCCACGTCAGCGTCACGGCCGTCCAGGACCCGGGCGTAGTGCCGAGTGGTCACACTGGTGTTGGAGTGGCCGAGGCGACGAGCAGCAGCGAGGACCCCGTGACGGTCGGCGACCCAACTCGCGTGGCTGGCCCGCAGATCGTGCGGAGTCACGTCGACCAGTCCAGCAGCCTCCACAGCGGGATCGAAGTAGGACCGCCGCCAGGAGTTGTAGTGGAACGGCTTCCCCCGACTGCTCAGGAAGAGCAACGTCTCAGGAGCGTCATCGTCCACTGCGGCCAGGTGCTCACGAAGACGGGCGATGACGAAGGCAGGGAGGCCCACCGTCCGTCTCTGGTGAGACTTCGGAGTGTCGAACACGTGCCGCCCCGAGATCTCGGCGAGGCTCTGCGCAACGGTCACCCGACCGCCGGAGAGGTCGACATCACACCGGCGGAGCGCGAAGGCTTCCCCGATCCGGAGACCGCCGTAGGCGAGAAGCTGAATGATCAGGTCGTGCGGCCGACGGGCCGAGGCCGCGAGCTGGTCAGCTTCCTCCACGGTCAGGATGTGCGGCTCGGTCTGCGGAACCCGAGGCAGCTTGACCCCACGGCACGGGGAGTTGGCGATCATGTCGTTGTCGACAGCCGCCCTCATGATCTGCGACAGCAGGAGGTAGGCATGCCGAATGCGTGACGCGCTCAATCCCCGCTTGTTCATGCTGTTCATCCACTCGGCCACCGTGATCGGTCGGACGTCGGCCACCGTCATGGCACCGAAGCGAGGCAGGATCAGCGAGCGCATCAGCCCCCGGTAGAGCCCCACGGTCTTAGGCTTGAGTCCCGGAGCCACAGAATCGAGCCAGCGGCTTCCCCACTCCCCCACGGTGACCTTGGCCGCGTCAGGTGCGATCCACTCACCACGGACGATCTCAGCCTCTTTGAGGGACAACCAGCGCTCCGCGTCGATCTTGCGGGCGAAGGTGTGCGGAGCAGGACGGTCCTTGCCGTCAGGCCCCGGATACCGAGCCTGGTACCGCCCAGAAGGAAGCTTGCGGACACGGCCGAACCGCCGCCGCTTGCTCATGCCGCCACCTCCTCACGGGCAACCCGGCGGTTGAGGACACGGCCACGGTGGTGACTCGCCGCCATCCAGGCGTCCACCGGATGGGCGTAGCCCTGACCCGCGAAGGTGAAGGAGCCGACGATGAGCACCGTGTCACTGTCGGGGTCGAGGTCGCCGAGCAGGTCATCAGTCCCGCTCTGTCGAGCCTGGGCCGCACGGTAGTCACGGCGCACCTGCCGAAGTGCGGCCAACGTGGTGGAGTAGCGGCGCGACTTGGTTGAGAAGTGCCCCCGGAAGCCGAGCATGTGCGCCCACTCCCACAGCTTGCGCCCTTCCAGTTCGGCATGCTGCCCCAGCTCCCAGCACGCTTCGATCAGACGCCGCTGATGTGTGCTCACCCCGAGCCGGTCGAGGTCAGCCAACGACCGCAACCGCCGATCCAGGACACCGGTGTCCGTGGTGGACTTGGTGGCGTACTTGGCGATGTAGGCCGCCACGGCCTCTTCACTCAGCGCCCCCGTCATGAAGGCGTCAGTGGTGATGGGGTGAATGTCGAGCTGCGAGCCCCAGCGCAGGACCAGAGCAGACAGCAGACCGGGCACCGGCTCAGTGGTTACCGTTACAGCCGCAGCAGCCGAGCGCACCGCCTGGACCAGATGACCGACCGTGGCCCAAGCCGGAGGCGGCGCGATGCTGCCGTCAGCAGTTTTGGCATCCAGCCGGATCACTGCATGGAAGTGGACCACCCCACGCGCCTGGAACTCCGCCACCTTGGCGTAGGAGACCCGCATAGCCGCGTTGAACTCCCCTTGGGTCAGCCCCACAGCGGCGGCCAAGTGTCGACGCAGGTAGACGGTGAAGCGCCGCCACAGCTCCCCCGCGTGGTTGTTCCACACCACCTGCTCGGCGTAGCCATAGGTCTCGGCATCCAGCGGCGTACCGATGAGTGGGTCACCGGTCCGGTGGTGAGCGAAGCAGGAGCCCCCCGAGCGACGCGGGTGGCAGGGTCGAGTCTTACCGTCCTTGTCGGGTCCGCGGTGTACCGGTCCGAAGCTGGGCGCGGTGAAGGTGGCGAACACGCGGGGATGCTCGCGCACCTCCTCGGGCACGGCCTTGCCGCCCACCAAGCCGGAGCGGATCAGGTGGAAGGTGTCTCCCTGGTAGACGTCGGCGCAAGCCGGGCAGATCGTGGCACGCCGATTGCCGCACGGCACCCACAGTCCGCCGCCCGGAGCGTTCCTGGACGACCACACCCGCCGAGAGGTACCGGTGGCGGTGTCCACCGCCCGCAGCTCCCCCCGGAGCAGGATCGGGCAGGCGCAGCCATTGAGCCTCTTGATGCGCGCGTGCACCTGGTCGAAGTCACCCAGCCGCAGCCGTTCAGCGATCATCCCTAGTGATGGCGCGGCATGCGTGGACGAGGAGACCTCGGGCATCATGAAGACAGCCCCTTTCGGACTCGTTGAGTTCGTGAACGGGTGAGCCGTGGATGGCCAACGTGTGGAAGCGAGGCCACCCACGGCGGGATTCAGAACCCCGGTGCGGCGACGGTTCTTGGTCGGATTGGGCGCCGTACCGGGGGCGAAGCTAGGACACGATGGCGTTGTCCATCAGCTCCCGCTCGGCCTTGATGCGAGTGGCGTACTTGTCGAACATCTCGACGTCCCGAGCCGGAACCGGAATCCGGTAGACGCACCCGTCGTCCATACCGCCGTCCGTCTCGATGTAGACCAGCGGGTTCTCGCACCGGGCGGACTCCGGCAGCGCGTTGAAGAGCACGAACGCCATGTCGGTCGCCGTCTGCCGCCGCACCTCCGAAGGCCACCACCGGCGGTACTCCGCCTTCTCCGTGGCGGACGCCCACCCCTGAGCCACACGCAGTCCCAGACGAGCACCCTCGTACGCGGCCCACCAGGTGTTGAACTCCCCCAGCAGCGCGTATCCCTCGCGCAGCCACCTCGCGACCTGCTCGGGCAACTTGGCCCCCTTCGCCCGCGACGGCATGGAGGAGACGTTCAGCGCCGCTGCCATCTCCCCCATCGGGATGCACGGGACGTCCTCCAACATGGAAGAAGAGACGGAAGCAACAGGGGCGGAGACAGACAACATCAGAACTCCCAAGCGATCGGCTCTGCCATTTCACCTGACACCGATCTATAGTGTTCTAGAGCAGAGAAGTTGTCAACAGGTGATTTAGAGCGCTTTAGAGCGGAGGTGTCATCATGGCTGAGGATCTTCAGGGACTGCCTCCTTACCGACGCATCGCAGCCCAGATCAGGGCACAGATTGAGCGCGGCGAGATTCAGCCCGGAGAGCGCATCCCTTCGGTCCGCGAGATCGTGCGCACCGAGAACGTGTCCACGGCCACGGCGAACCGCGTGGCCGCAGTCCTGCGCGCCGAGGGTTACGCGAAGTCGATTCCAGGAGTCGGGACCATCGCCCGTCTCCCCAACAGCATGACCACAGGACCTGACCGCCTCCAGATGCTTCGCGCGACTGGGAGCGGCTACCGCCCCGGGGAAAGCGTCGAGATCCTCGGAGCTGAACTGGTACCGGCCCCCGAGGAAGTCGCCGACGCCTTGGGGCTCAGCGAGGCCGAAGAGGTCATTCGGCGCAGGCGCGTCTACCGCGACGAGCAAGGCGTCGTTGCCGTCTCTACATCGTGGCTGTCAGGCAGCTTGGCCCCCACTGCGCCAGAACTGCTCACGGTCGATCCTCTGCCCAAGATGACCTTCGGGCTCATCGAGGAGAGGACCGGCCGACGCGCTGTCCGACGTCGTGACGTCGTAGCAATTCGCCCGGTTCCAGAGGAGATCGCGGAACTATTGGGAGTCGAGGCGGGCAGCACTGCCCTGACGATGACCAACCACTACTGGGATCAGCACGGGGAAGTCACCGAGTACGCCACTGACTTTCTCGGCAATGGCCGGGAACTCTCAGCGGAGTACTCCCTGGAGTAGAGCCCCAGCTGTTACAGGTTTCCTTACTTGCTCAAGCCCGCGCCTGACGGCGCGGGAGGAGGTCTGGAGGCCGGGGGTCGGGAGAC
>CALGOD010000140.1 GCA_937957845.1 uncultured Nocardiopsis sp. | reverse complement strand
GGCGCGCGGTCACACGGGCGAAGCGCTCCATGCCCTCGTCGGGTTCGGGGCCCAGCCCCAGGGGCGCCGGTACGCGGGGAAGCGCGAATTCCGTGGACCGGTCGGCTCCACCGGAGAGCATGTCGTCGTTGTCCATCCGCTCCGCCTGTCCCGCCGTCGGCGACGGCCCTCCACGGCACTGTGTGTCACAGGATAGGGTCCGCCCGTCGGGACCGGTGGACCTCGCGAGGAGTGCCGCCGGTCACAAGACGGGGCCGGCCGGACCACGCCGTGTCCACGAGCCGAGCGGCGTTGGTGCCCCGTCCACCGCGGCGGCCCGGGGACCCGGCCTTCCGAAGGGCCGTGTCCGATGTCGGCGTGTCACCGGACCCGGGCGATCAGTGGTAGAAACCGACGATTCCGTGTCCCTGTTCCGCGGCCGTCCTGATCCACTCCAGGACCGTCTGTACCGCCTCGCGCATGTAACGGTCCTCCAGGGCCTGCACCTGCGCCCGGGGCACGGCTCGGGCCTGCTCCGCCGCGCGCCGCACGGCCCGACCACTCCACTCCTCGCCGCTCTCCGCTCCCATCCCCAGACTTTCCACGCGCACCTCGTCCACACCCAGGTCCGCCAACACCTCGTCCACATCCGCCAACCACCAGTACTTCACCGGATAGAAGGGCCCGTTGGGAAGGAAACTCCCGTGGAGTTCGCACTGGCTCCGGTAGGAGGCGGGCGCGGTGCGGGAGAGGAGGTCGAGGTCGACGCTGTAGGCCATCAGTCCGTAACTCATGCCGGGGAACGTACCGACGGCCTGTGACAGAGCGGGTTCCGTGCCCGCCCCCGCTCCGGTACCGCACGCGTGGTGGACGTACACCGGTGAGCGGGACCGCTCTCGCGTGATCCGCCCGTCTCCGGTGCGGGCCGACTGACCCACCTCGGTGAACGGTGTCGACGGGTCGTTCTTCGCGTACACGACGGTGAGGGCCGCGGCGAGCAGGGCCACGGTTCCCACCGAGACCGGGTCCGAGCGCACGGCGGGTTTCGCCGCACCTGCGCCCACACCGGCAGCGCCGCCCCGGCGAGGGCTGATCCGCCGCAGTGACGGGACGGCGTCGTCTCGGTCACGTGCAGGAGCCCGTGGGTCCTCTCTCCCACGAGCACACCGTCCATGACGCCTCACCACCGGTGTCGCGGGTGTCCTCCGGCGTACGGCGTCGCCACTCCAGCCGAGGGACGGCCACCGTGTGGGCGGACCGGCGACGGGGTCGTGAACCCCACGGAGACCCGGAAGGGTTCAGGGTCCGTCCTCGGCCTCGGAACGGCCGTTCGGTCCCGCCGCACCGCCGCTCAGGTCGGGGAACTCCTCGCGGACGCGCCGCGCCACCTCACCGAAACCGCCCCGCTCCAGGATCTCCACCTGGGCGCGGGCGAACTCCGCGCGGTCCGCCCCTCCTGGGAGCGATTCGATCATCCCCCGCAGGATCGCGACCTGCACGTCACGCTCGACGGACTCCTGTCCACCGTCCTCGGCCGGCCACCAGTAACTCTCGTAACCCTCGACGTCGACGTCGCTGCCCGGGCCGGACGGCACGACGGGCCCGTCCTCCTCCAGGTCCAGCGGGTCCTCGAACGTGTCGAGTCCGGTGTCCGTCGCCGAGCGCGACAGGAGACCGATCCCGGTCTCCCGCAGTTCCTCCTCTGCGTCTCGGACGGCCTCGCGCAGCTCACGGTCCTTGCGGATCCGGGCCATGCTCCGCAGCCGTTCGACGTCGTCCTCGGGCAGACGCAGCGCCACGTCCTCGGCCCACACCACGATCCCGGCGCCGGTGACCGCGGTCTCCACCGCGAGCCGGGCCGCGAGTTCGCACTCGGCCATGCCGTGGTCGGCGGGGTCCACACCCTTGGCCAGTTCGGCGGCCCGGGTGACGATCGTCAGGACGGCCGGACCGACGGGGTTGCGCAGACGCAGGTCCACGTGTCCGTCCCACTGCCAGTGCACCACCGCGGAGAAGAGCAGATCGTAGTCCTCGACGGCGCTGGACAGTGCCACCGGCCGCACACGGGTGCCGCGTGTGGTGCCGGGTGCCGTGTCGGAGCCATGGGGGGCGTCGCCGCCCTCGGTGCCCATGGCCCGGGCGCGAAGGTAGAGGGCCCCCATGAGCAG
>CALGOD010000139.1 GCA_937957845.1 uncultured Nocardiopsis sp. | reverse complement strand
TGGGAGGCCGGTACGCGGTCGCCCACGTGCGCGGAGGCGGTGACTCCGGCCGTGAGTGGCACCTGGCCGGTTCGGGGCGGAACAAACCACGCGCCGTACAGGACCTGGTGGCCGCGGCGGACGCCTTGGTCGCCTCCGAGGTGTGCACCCGCCGGCAGCTGTGCCTGTCGGGCGGATCGGCCGGCGGGCTGCTCGTCCTGGCCGCCGCGACCGCGCGCCCGGACCTGTGCGAGGCCGTGATCGCCTCCGCACCGCTGGCGGACATGGTCCGGTTCGAGCGCATGGGTCTGGGGCGGATGTGGACCCGCGAGTTCGGCACCGTGGCCGACCCGGAGGACTTCGCCGCCCTGCTGTCCTACTCCCCTTACCACCGGGCGCTGGACGACGTGGTGCACGCGCCCGGCCGACGCCTGCCCAGCGTCCTGCTCACCGGGTTCCACGGTGACACCCGCACCGACGCCGCCCACCCGCGCAAGATGTGCGCGGCGCTGCTGTCCGCGGCGCGGGAGGAAGGACGCCCACCGGTCCTGCTCCGGTACGAGCGCGATGTGGGCCACGGTCCACGCGCCGTCAGCCGGGCGGTGGGACTGGCCGCCGACGCTCACGCGTTCGCGGCCCATCGAACGGGACTGACGGCACGTTGAACGTGAGCGCGGTCCTGCCAAGAAGAACAGCGCACAGAAAGCGAGGTGTGGTTCCCATGGACCCGATCGAGGTCGAGGTCGAGGACCTGGCGGAGGTGACCTCCCGCGACATCACCGCGGGCGGTGACAGCGACGGCACCGACTCCAGCTCCGACTTCATCTGACAGACGTCCCGCCCGGCCCGTTCCCCCCTGGCCGGGCGGGGCCCTGACCACGCACGGAAAGGACGTGCCGTGAGCGATCCCGGCCACCTGTTCACCCGGACGCTGTGCGACGCCGTGGGTCGGGAGTCCCTGACCACACGCCTGTCGGAGGAGTTCGTCTTCGCCGACCTGGGCGTGGACGCGGTGCGTTCGCTGTTGACCTTCGACGACCTCAACGGGCTCCTGGCCACGTGCTCCCCCGAGCCGCCGAGGCTGCGCCTGCACCGGGACGGGGCCCCGGTCCCCCTCGACCGCTACACCGAGCCGGCGGTCTCCTCCCGGAGTGCGCGGCGGGTGGTGCGTCCCGAGGCCCTGTATCGGGAGTTGCGGGCGGGGGCGAGTCTGGTCCTGGACGGCCTGGACCGGATGCACCCACCGGTGGGCGCGGCGGCCGACGACCTGATGCGGCTGGTGCGTGAGCGAGCGCAGGCCAACCTGTACCTGATCTGGGGCGAGTCACGCGGTTTCGACACTCACTGGGACGACCACGACACGGTGATCGTGCAGGTGGAGGGCACCAAGCACTGGCAGGTGCACGGCCCGGGCTCACGGCCGTACCCCATGAAGAACGACGTGGACCACGCCCACACGCCGCCACGCGACGCCGACGGCGAACTGCACACGGTGTGGGAGGGCGTGCTACGGCCCGGCCAGGTCATCCACGTGCCCCGCGGTTGGTGGCACACGGTGACCGGTACCGGTGAGGTGAGCATGCACCTGACCTTCGGCTTCACCCGGGCGACCGGAGTGGAGTGGGCCGACGCGCTGGTGCGGAGGCTCTTCGAGGAGGAGGTGTTCCGCAGGGACCTGCCGCGTTTCTCCGAGCCGGAGGTACGGCGTGAACACCGGGCGGAGCTGCTCGCCCGGATGATGAAGCTGGCCGAGGAACTGGACGTGGACGACTTCCTGGCCGAGCGCGACGCACGTTTCCCTCGCCGGACCTCGTTCTCGCTGCCGTGGCCGGTGGAGGAGGGGGCACCACCCCTCGACGCCCGGGTGGAGTTCGTGCCGATCCTGCCACCGCCGTTGTCCCGCGAGGGGGAGCGGGTGGCGGTCACGGTGGGCGGACGACGTTACCGGTTCCCGACCATGGTCGCACCGGTCTTGGAGGCGATCGCCGAGCACCGGGAGCTGAGCGTGGACGAACTCGCCCGACACGCGGGTGTGGACCCCGCTCGCACGGCGCAGATCGTGTCCGTGCTCTCACGGCACCACCTGGTGTTGGTGCGCTGACCGCCACGGGGCGAGAGGTTCAGGCCCGGCCCACCCGGCCGGGCCCTCTCGGTCGTGAGGAGGCATCGCGCTCAGCGCCGTCCACACGCCCCGCCCCTTGTTCCCCTCCGTGCTCCGGCTTCGCACCCGGCCCTCGACACCGCCCGGAAACCGCCGGACGGCGAAGCCCGTCTCCTCCGCCGGGCCGCCCGCGTCCCATCCCTGGGAGCCCACCGGGTACCGCCCACTCCCGCTCGCCCGCGTCTTCGGCGGTGTCCCGCCGACATCGTCGGTGGTCCCACAGGTGTGACCACGGCCGTGTCGCCCGGCACCCGACCGTCCACCGCCGACGCGTCCACGTGTTCGCCGGGACCCCTCGTCGGTGTCCCTGGTCTGCTCATCCCACCGTTCAGCGGCGGCGGTGCCGTACACGGATCGACGACACCCCTCGGCCCGTGCCATGACCGGCCTCCACCCTCATCGGGGCCCGACGACCTGCGACGCCGCTTCTCCCACCACCGTGAGCGGACCTCACGCGGTCTCGCCTCGCCTTGTCCCGGCGATACCACCGCGCCGGAACCGGC
>CALGOD010000138.1 GCA_937957845.1 uncultured Nocardiopsis sp. | reverse complement strand
ACGTAGACGTCGGTCATCGTGGACCTCCTAGATGCTGTGCGGCCGGGAGGATTCCGGCCGCGGACGAACTTCTTCCTAACACTGTTAGGTAACAGTAGGGCCCCATTGCCCTCCAGGCCTATGAGGCTCCGGTCAGGGAGCGCACCACCGACAGTTCGGTGTCGGAGGGCTCGGGGGTGACCGCGAGGTCCTCGGACACCTTCAGGTCCCAGCCGGTCGCCTCCCGGACCGCGCCCACCTCCACCCCCGGGTGCACCGAGGTCAGGACGAGCTCGCGGGTGGCGGGGTCGGGTTCGAGTACTCCCAGGTCGGTGATCACCCGTACCGGACCGGCTCCGCGCAGACCCAGCCGCTCGCGGTCGCCGGGCCCCGAGCCGTGGCCGACCGAGGTGACGAAGTCGACCCGCTCCACGAAGGCACGGCGACTGTGCCGCATGATCACATTGACCTCACCGCAGGAGGCGGCGATCTCGGGCGCACCGCCCGCTCCGGGCAGGCGTACCTTGGGGGCGGTGTAGTCGCCGATGACGGTGGTGTTGATGTTGGCGTACCGGTCGATCTGGGCCGCGCCGAGGAAGCCGACGTCGATGCGTCCGGCCTGCAACCAGTAGTTGAAGACCTCGGGGACCGAGACCACGGTGTCGGCGGTCTCGGCGAGGATCCCGTCTCCGATGGACAGCGGGAGGTGGTCGGGGACGGTGCCCAAGGTGCCGGACTCGTAGATCATCCACAGTCCCGGCGCGTGGGTGCGTCGGGCCACGTTGGCGGCGGTGCTGGGCAGTCCGATGCCGACGAAGCACGACATCCCGTCACGCAGCGCACGGGCCGCGGTCACGGTCATGATCTCGTCGGAGGTCCAGGTCGTGCCGGTCACAGGTTCCTCCCAACGGATTCGGGAGCGGTGGGGGCGTCCTCGCCGGTGAGCTCGCGGAGCCAGGCGGAGAAGGCCTCACGGTCGCGACCGATGGCGTCCCAGGCACGGTAGGCCTCGTTGTCGCGCTCGTAGTAGCCGTGGGCGTAGGAGGGGGCCGCTCCTCCGGTCGCGACACTGACCCGGTCCACCACACGCGAGGGCAGGATGACCTGGCCGGGTACGGGTTCGAGCTCGTCCACGACCTCCTCGACGGTGACCAGGGCCCGGTGTGCGGCCAGGACGGCCTCTTTCTGGATGCCGGTGATACCCCACAGCTGCACGTTGCCGCTCCGGTCGGCGCGCTGGGCGTGCACGATCGTGACGTCGGGGTTGAGGGCGGACACGGCGGCCAGCTCCTGCCCACTGAAGGGGCAGGTGATGGTCTTGATGTCGGGGTTGTGGGCGGCCAGGTCGGTGCCGCTGTAGCCGCGCAGGATGGCGAAGGGCAGTCCGGACGCGCCCGCGACGTAGCGGTTGGCCATTCCGGCGTGGCTGTGCTCCTCGATCTCCAGGGGCACGGGCCAGGAGGCGGTGACGGCGTCACGGAAACGGTGCAGCGACCCGACCCCGGGGTTGCCTCCCCAGGAGAAGACGAGTCTGCTCGCGCAGCCGGCGCCGATGAGCTGGTCGTAGACGATGTCCGGCGTCATCCGCACCAACGTGAGGTCGCGCAGGCCCTGGCGGATGATCTCGTGCCCCGCCGCCACGGGGATGAGATGGGTGAACCCTTCCAGGGCGACGGTGTCACCGTCGTGGACGAGCTCGCGTACCGCCTCCTCCAGGGGCACGATCATGAGACACTTCCGTTCGAATAGCGAATGTATGTTCTCATACCGAACATCTGGGTATGACGTTAGCGCCGACATCGACCAGGGTCAAGAAAAAGGCGAGAACCGACCCTCCTGTTCGGTATGAGAACATTCCTTGGGGTCCTGGCTCCGCCCCCCACATCCGAACCAGGAAGGCCATATGACCACCGAAGAAGAACCGGCCCGCGGCGCCCATTTCGTCCAGTCCCTGGAACGGGGACTGACGGTCATCCGCGCCTTCTCCGCCGAACGGCGCTCCATGACGCTCAGCGAGGTCGCGCGTGAGACCGACCTGACACGAGCCGCCGCCCGCCGCTTCCTGCTCACCCTGACCGACCTGGGGTACGTGCGCACCGACGGCAGGCTGTTCTCTCTCACACCCCGCGTACTGGAACTGGGCTACGCCTACGTGGCCTCCGCCGGACTGCCGGACGTGGCCCAGCCCCACCTGGAGGACCTGTCGGCCCGGGTGCGCGAATCCGCCTCCGTGTCGGTCCTGGAGGGCGACGACGCCCTGTACGTGGCGCGCGTGGCGACCTCACGGATCATGGCGGTGGCCATCAGGGTGGGGACGCGTTTTCCGGCCTCGGCCACCTCGATGGGACGCGTGCTGCTGGCAGGACAGGACGACGACCACCTCGACGACTACCTGGAGCGGGTGGAGCTCAAGCCCCTGACCCGCTTCACCATCACCGACCCCGACGAACTGCGCGCCGAACTGGGACGGGTACGCGAACAGGGGTACGCCATCGTCGACCAGGAACTGGAGGAGGGCCTGCGCTCCTTGGCCGCGCCCATCCGCGACGAGTCGGGCCGGGTCATCGCGGCGGCGAACGTCTCCGCACACGCCAACCGTTCCTCGATCCAGGACGTGCGCCGTGACCTGCTGCCGGCGCTACTGGAGACCACCGCACGCATCGAGGCCGACCTGGCCTCGGTGTCACGTCGCGACACCGGCCCGAGGTGAGGCACGAAAGGACGCGGCCTCGAGCCGACCCCACCCCTGTTGCGGAGTCCGGCTCGGCCCCGTGGCGCCTTGCGGGCGCCCCCACCTCCTGAGATCCTGCCCGCGACACCGCCGGGGACACGCACGCGCGGTCCGCGTGGGCGCGTCCACCCGCAAGTTCTGAATACACGGCCCCAGCGCCGTTCGGAAGGGACACTGTGAGCGAGCACCCCACACCACAGATCGCCGAGCTGTCGGGGACCCTCCTCCTCGGCGGCGACCTACCGGTCCACCGCCTGGGTTTCGGAGCGATGCGCATCGTCGGTGAGGGCGTCTGGGGACCGCCCCGGGATCGAGACGAGGCGTTGGCGGTCCTGCGCCGCGCGGTCGAACTGGGCATCACCTTCATCGACACGGCCGACTCCTACGGCCCACAGATCAGCGAGCAACTGATCCGGGAGGCCCTCTACCCCTACCACGAGGACCTGGTCATCGGCACCAAGGCGGGCTTCGCGCGCACCGGTCCGGCCCAGTGGCACCGGTTGGGCCGCCCCGAGTACCTCAAGCAGCAGGCGGAGCTGAGCCTGCGCAACCTGGGCCTGGAGCGGATCGACCTGTTCCAGCTGCACCGCATCGACCCCGAGGTGCCCTTGGCCGACCAGCTCGGTGCCCTGGTGGAACTGCGCGAGGAGGGCAAGATCCGGCACATCGGACTGAGCGAGGTGACGGTGGACGAGTTGTCGGCCGCACGCGCCATCACCCCGATCGCGTCGGTGCAGAACCAGTACGCGCCCTCCTTCCGCCAGTCCGAGGACGTTCTGGAACAGTGCGAGAGGGACGGGATCGCGTTCCTGCCCTGGGCGCCGGTCGGCAGAGGCGAACTGGCGGGGCCGGAGTCGCCGCTGGCCGCGACGGCCGCCGAGCACGGGGTCACCCCGGTGCAGTTGTCCCTGGCCTGGTTGCTGCACCGCTCGCCGGTGATGCTGCCGATTCCGGGAACGTCGCGGGTGGCGCACCTGGAGGAGAACACGGCCGCCGCCGAGGTACGCCTATCGGAGGAGGAGACCGAGCGCATCGGCCAGTTCCTGGGGACCTGAGGGTCACACACGTTCGCGGCCCACCGGTGGAGTCACCGGTGGGCCGCGAACGTCCACGGTCAGGCCGGCCGCATCCGGAACACCTGCAGGCGCATCCCGTAGTACTTCTCGGTCTCGCCGACCCATTCCATGCCCAGCCTGCGCGCCACGGCCATCGCCCGCTCGTTGTCGGGACGCGCGACCGCGAAGACCTCCTCGATCCCCTGCTTGAACGCCCAGGAGATGATGGCCTTGCTGGCCTCGGTGGCGTACCCCTTGCCCCACACGTCCGGGCGCAGTGCCCAGGACAGTTCGAAGTCCTCCTCGAAGGGTGGGAGAAGTTTGAGCGACAGCCCTCCCACCAGCTCTCCATCCTCCTGCCTGACGATGGCCCAGCGGCCGGCAGGAGGAATCAGGTTCGGTCCCGCCTCGACCCAGGCGTGCAGCACCAGACGCATGGCGTCGGTGTCGTTCACCGGGCGCCATTCCGGTGTCAGCCACTCGGCGACCTCGGCGGCCCCGTAGATCTCCAGAGCCGCCTCTGCATCGTCCAGCCGCCATTCCCGGATGAGGAGTCGGTCGGTCGGCAACTCAAGGCTCATCTCTCCACCGTAACCCGGGACCCATCGCCACGACAGGGGGTGGGGGCCACCTCCTGGGGAAGGGCGCCCCGAGAACGCGGAGCTTCGCGTGGATCCGAAGCCGCGCGCCCCTTTACACCCTGTGTACGAGTGACTATGGTGTACGCCATACCTGGGAGCGCTCCCATAACCCCGCTCACGAAGGAGTGACCCCCATGGTCCGCACGCCCGCGACCACCCCACAGGTCTCACGGCGCCGCAGCCCCACCCCCTGAGCGGTGTTCCCCCCAGGGGAACCGACACAGTCTCCCGGCCGTGGGAAGTCGACGGTGAGAACTCCCGACTCCCCGACACCGGTTCCCCACGGCCGGGGATCGACCAGGTCGGCGAAAAGGACTCGCGGCGCCCGACTCCCGCCTGCGATACTGACCGGCCCGGACGGGCCCCGCCCTCATGGCGGGGCCCGGTCGTGTGTCGATGGCCGAAGGAGCCGCCTTGGAGTTCGTCCGCGACCCCCACCACGACGGATCGCCCGACCACGTCGTCATCGAGGGCGGCCAGGCCCGGCTGCGGGTACGCGTGCCGGGAGGTGCCGAGGCGGTCTACGCCCGTGTGGTGGAGGACGGCGAGGCCCTGATGTTCGGGGCCCGGCCCGTACGGACCGCCGGTGGGACGGTCTGGTTCGAGGTGACCGTCCCCCTGCACCCGGTGGTGACCGGCTACCGCTTCCTGATCGTGCGCGACGGCCGCCACACATGGCTCGACCAAGAGGGCGTCCACGACCACGAGGTGCCCGACGCCGCGAACTTCCGCCTGCTCTGCGGCCCACCACCGCCGAGTTGGGTTCCCGGCACGAGCGTCTACCAGGTCTTCCCGGACCGCTTCGCCCGCGACGACGACTCCACCGGTCCCCCGTCCGAGCACCCCGACTGGGCCCTGCCCCGCTCCTGGGACGACGTACCCGCCGGCTCCGGCGAACCGGCGACCCGCGAGTACTTCGGCGGCACACTGGAGGGGATCCGACGCCGTCTGGACCACCTGGTCGAACTGGGAGTGGGGGTCCTCTACCTCACCCCGGTCTTCCCCGCGCGCTCGACGCACCGCTACGACGCCTCCACCTTCGCGCACGTGGACCCTCTGTTGGGTGGAGACCACGCCCTGCGGGAACTGACACGGGCCGCCCACGACCGCGGCGTACGCGTGATGGGCGACCTGACCACCAACCACACCGGGGACGCACACGAGTGGTTCCGCGCCGCTCAGAGCGATCCCGGCTCCGCCGAGGCCGGGTTCTACTTCTTCACCGACCACCCCGACGACTACGTGGGGTGGCTCGGTGTGCCCAGTCTGCCCAAGTTGGACTACTCCTCGGCCGAACTGCGTCGCAGGGTCTACGGTGCCGACGACTCGGTGCTCGTACGATGGCTGACCGGCCCGGACCCGCTGGACGGCTGGCGTATCGACGTGGCCAACATGACCGGTCGCCACGGCGTCCAGGACCTGAACCGGGAGGTGTCGGAGGAGATCGCCGCCCGTATGCGCCGGGTGGACGCCGCCAGGGACGGTGACGGTTCGTGGCTGTTGGCCGAGCACTTCCACGACGCCGGGCCCGACACCCATCGCGACGGCTGGCACGGGGTGATGAACTACGCGGGCTTCACCCGACCGGTGTGGAGCTGGCTGAACACCGCTCCCGAAGGGGTGCGGTACCTGCACACGGACGCGCCCTTGCCCAAGAGCGGGGCCGCGCAGGCGGTGCGGGCGATGCGCGCGGCCGGCTCCGGGCTGCCCTGGCGGGTGTTGACGCACAGCGTGAACGCGCTGAGCACGCACGACTCGGCCAGGTTCCGCACGGTGGCGGGCGGGGCCGAACTCCAGGAGATCGGGACGGCGGCACAGGTCACGTTGCCCGGCGTGCCGTTCGTGTTCGCCGGAGACGAGATCGGCATGGAGGGCACGGACGGGGAGAACTCCCGTAGACCGATGCCCTGGCACCGCCCGGAGGCATGGGACCGACGGACACTGGAGTCCCACAGGCGTCTGCCGGCCCTGCGCCGGGAGCTGCCCCAGCTGCAGACCGGTGGCCTGCGTTGGCTGGACGCGGGCGAACACCACATGACGTTCCTGCGGACGCTCGGCGGGCGGGTGGCGCTGGTACACCTGACCGACGGGCCGCACCAGGCGCTGTCCGCGTCCTATGCGGACCTGGACGTCTCACGCCTGGAGGTGGTGGCCCGGGGAGGTCGGGTGCACCTACGCACGGGCGATCGGGTGGAGTTGGAGGCGGACGGTCCCGGCCACCTCATCGCCGTCGGCTCGTGAGCATCCGCGTGCCCTTTCACCGGACGCGGCCCAGGGCGGCGTCGACGTCCTGGATGATCCGGGCGGCCACGTCCGCGAGGCGGCCGACGAAGTAGAAGTGATCACCCGGCAGCAGGTGCCTGTCGACCGCTCCCTCGACGTACTCGCTCCAGGGGGTGAGCCGCCCGGGAGGGACCCCGGAATCGTCCACACCACCGAAGACCGACAACGGCACGCGTAGTGGCGGGGCGTCCGGCCGGGAACGCCAGGTGTCGACCAGTTCGAGGTCGGCCCGGATCAGCGGCTCCACCGCCCGCCACTGGTCGGGATCGGAGAGCGCTCCCACGGCGACTCCGCCCATACGGGCGATCCCCTGACGCAGCCGCTCCGAGGGCAGCAGGTGGCGTGGCCGGTCCCGCTCGGGCCCCGGGGCCGGGCTCCAGGCCGAGGCCCCGAGCCAGGTGGGCCGCGCGGGCCCCTCCGCGACCAACAGGTGGGCCAGTTCGTAGGCCAACAACGCGCCCATGCTGTGACCGAAGAGACCGAAGGGCCGGTCCAGCTCCGCGCCCAGGCCCTCACGCAGTCGGCGGGCCAGCGCACGGGCGTCGCGAAGGGGTTCCTCCGCCGCCGAGCGGCCACGTCCGGGAGCCTCCAACAGACACACCTCCCAGTCGGCCGGGAAGTGGCGCACCCAGGGGCGGTAGCCGGCGGAGGAACCGCCGGCGTGGTGCAGCAGGAAGAGCCGGAAACGTGGCCGGGAAACGGGTCGGGGCCGGGTCAGGAAGCCCTCGTGCACTGCTCTTCTTCCTCGCTGGCCGGGTCCGGTGACGGGGCGGGCCCGTCGGAACACGACAAACTTACCAGTCGGTAGTACCGCCGGTAACACTAGGTTCCGCTCTTCCCACACCCGGTCGAGCAGGCACGACCCACCCGCCTGGGATCCACACGACTCTCCTCATGGTCGCGGGCGAACGGTCCCTCCCGGGCCTTCACCACCCGACCACCGCGCGCACCGCCGCCCGTGGGAAGCGGCGTGCGGTGGGTCGATCGAAGGGCCGTTCGCCGCGCACGGCGGGACCGGTCCCCCGGCGGGAGTGTTCACCCGTCCGTCGGTCCTGCCGGGCCTCACCGCGACCGTGCCCGTTCGGCCGCCGTCGGTCGGTCGCTCCGTGACCGGAGCGGGCTCCATACCCTTCGGCGTCCACCGGCGCACCGCAGCGTGCCGCTGATCAGGAACCGCTCGACGCGGTGGTCGGCGTCGAGCATGTGGGGGTTCGGGCCTCGAACCGGCCGGCCCCATGGTGGCCGGCGCCCAGACGGAGACGGTCGGCGCTCACACGGTGTCGGTCGGCGTGGCCGTGGCCGGACTCCTCAGTACGTCGGTGCCGTCGTCCGTCCGGCCGCCCCGCCCGACCGCGCGACGGCTCCCTGAGGTCCCTTCGGGGGGCGGCCTCCTCAGGCGGCGTCGAGGCGACCACGCAACCATCCCAGCGCGGCCGCCCCCGAACCCTGGAGCGCCTTGGCGGCTCCGTAGACCCGTCGGCGCCACGAGGGCACCACCACGTTCTCCTCCTCCGGCGGCGGGCCGGCCTCCGTGTCCTCGGCCAGGGCCACGCGTTCGCGCAGCCGTTCCCTGACCTGCT
>CALGOD010000137.1 GCA_937957845.1 uncultured Nocardiopsis sp. | reverse complement strand
GCACCACACCCGCCGCGGTCCGGGCGCGGACGTGCACGGGCGGGCTCGGCAGGGGACCTTCGGGGGACGACGGAAACGCCCCGAAGGTCCCCGTCGGGGCGTCAGTCCTGCGAGCCGGTGGGCTCGGCCTCCTGCGGGGCGCCACCACCGTCCCGTTCCCGCGTGGCGACGAAGTCCTTGCCGTAGGCGCCCTTGGCCGGACGCCGACGCCGTTCGGGGGCCTCGATCCCGTCGGCCAGGCGTCGCGCGACCACCAGGAACCCGGTGTGCCCGATCATGCGGTGGTCCGGGCGCACGGCCAGCCCCTCCACATGCCAGGTGCGCAGCATGGTCTCCCACGAGCGCGGCTCGTAGAAACGGGCGTCCTCGCGCAGATCCTCCACCACACGCGACAGCTGGGTGGTGGTGGCGACGTAACAACACAGCAGACCGCCCGGGATCAGGGCCCGGGCGACCGCGTCCAGGCACTCCCAGGGCGCGAGCATGTCCAGGAACACACGGTCGACGTCGGTCTCGTCCAGCTCCTCGACCAGATCGCCCACGGTGAGCTTCCAGGCCGGGTGTGGACCGCCGTGGAAACGCTCGACGTTCTTACGGGCGATCTCGGCGAAGTCGGCACGGCGCTCATAGGAGTGCACCATGCCGTGCTCGCCGACCGCGCGCAGCAGCCAGTTGGACATGGCGCCCGATCCGGCCCCGGCCTCCACCACGCGTGCGCCGGGGAAGATGTCGGCCTCCACCAGGACCTGTGCCGCGTCCTTGGGATAGACGATGGTCGCGCCCCGCTTCATCGACAGGGTGTAGTCGATCAGCAGGGGACGCAGCGCCACATAGTCCGTACCGGTGTTGGAACGGACCACGCTGCCCTCGGGCCGTCCGATGAGGTCGTCGTGCTCCACCTTGCCCTTGTGCGAGTGGAAGGCACCGCCCTCGCGCAGCGTGATCGTGTGCATCCGCCCCTTGGGGTCGGTCAACTGCACGGTGTCGCCGTCGGTGAAGGGGCCGCGGCGGCCATGGATACCGGTCAACGTCGCTCTCGTCTTCCCACGTCGCACTTGCCTGGCAGAACGGTCGTCCAGCGTATCGGCCCCCGGAGGCCGCGACGAACGGGTGGGAAGGCCGGTGGGAAGGTGGAACATGGCCGCGACGAGGGCGGCGGGAACCGGGTCGGGAGCGGCGGATCCGGTCCGGAGATCACCGGGGCCGACGGTGGCGCGTGCGAAAAACCGCTTCCCAGGGCAGTATCGGCTGCGGGGCCGCGATCGCGCTCACGCACCGCACCATCCACCGCACGAGGACCACGGGAGACGATCACGCATGTCACAGTTGACCACGGGGCTGGGAATCGACATCGGCGGCAGCGGGATCAAGGGGGCGCCCGTCGACCTGGCCACCGGTGAGTTCCTCAAGGAACGCAAGAAGATCCTCACCCCCGAGCACTCCGCGCCCGACACGGTGGCCGCGATCGTGCGTGAGATCGCCGATCACTTCCCCGAGGCCTCGGAGGCACCGGTGGGCGTCACCTTCCCCGGTGTGGTCCAGCAGGGCGTGGTGCGCACCTCGGCCAACCTGGACAAGCACTGGATCGGCACCGACGCGCGAACGTTGTTCAGCGAGGCGGTCGGCCGACCCGTGCGGGTCCTCAACGACGCCGACGCCGCGGGCGTGGCCGAGAGTCGCCACGGCGCCGCCAAGGGAGTCCCCGGGGTGGTGTTGATGACCACCCTGGGCACGGGGATCGGCAGTGCCCTGATGGTGAACGGAAGACTGGTGCCCAACACCGAGTTCGGTCACCTGGAGATCGACGGCCACGACGCCGAGACCCGTGCCTCCGCCGCGGCCAAGAACAGGGAGGGTCTGTCCTACGAGGAATGGGCGACCGAGCGCCTGCAACGTTACTACCGGGTGGTGGAGGACCTGCTGTGGCCGAACCTGATCGTGGTCGGCGGCGGGGTGAGCCGCCAGGGTCACAAGTTCCTTCCGCTCTTGGACATCAGGACCCCCATCGTGGCCGCCGAGCTGCGCAACACCGCCGGAATCGTCGGTGCCGCCTTGGCCGCGGCGGAGCGAGAGTCGATCTGAGACGATCCACCGGCGCGGGTCACGGGGTGTTCCGGGGGCGGACGTGGACACCTCCCACGCCCGCGCCCGCTCAGGCCTCGCCGACGGACAACGCCAGCGCGCCCACGACCCGCCGTGCGGCGTCGGCGGTGCGGGTGACCGGCGAGATCGGCACCCCCGCCAGCGCCGAGGGCACCCCGTCCTTCAGGGGCCACCGCATCCACCACCACAGGTCTCCGCGATGGGGACGCAACAGGATCTGCTGGGGGCTGGACCGGGGACCCACGTCGACCGCTCCGCGCGTCCCGTCCTCACGGGCCTCCAATCCCCGTGCGCGCAACTCCGCCGCCAGTCCGCGCAGGACCAGGCCGGTCAGCTCTCCCCGACTCTCCGTCTCGGCCCGAGCCGGGTCCCACCTCGGGCTCCCCGCAGGCGGGATCTCCATGGTCACGGGGCTTTCCCTCCCAGGCACTACCGGGACCAACGACCCTTGTACTCTGCCGTACCGAGAGTGTGGACGAAGGGGCCTATGCCGATCCCGCATAGCGCCTTCTTTCTCCCACATAGCCCCCAGGACTCACCGGAGTCCCTAACCTAAGCTCATGCCTCAACCAGACGGCGGTCTTCCAGCGGACCTGTGGACGCGACCTCGCATGGCCGAAGCGCTGGCCACCTGTGACATGGCGGCGGTGCTCGAAGGCGTGCGCGCCGCACGCGGATGGTCCCAGGGCGACCTCGCCCGCGCGATCGACTACTCCCAGAGTTGGGTCTCACGCGTGGTCAACGGACAGCAGTCACTGACCATCGACCAGGTGCGCGACCTCGCCGGGCGGCTGGACATTCCGCTGCGCCTGTTGCGCTTCGACGGAGCCCCGGCCCAGGCCGCTCCCGTCGAGAGGGAGGTGAACACCACGAGACGCCGCGACTTCGCCCGCGTGGTCGCCACGGGTGCCCTGCTCACCGCCACTCCCACAGCGGCCGCCACCGCATCCCGGGGGGCACCCGACGCGGACCACCGCCCGGTCGACGCCACCACCGCCCACGCCCTGCGCGCGATCACCGGTGGCCAGCGCCGTATGGACGCCGATTCCCGCGCCTCCCACCTTCTGCCCAGCGCGGTGGCGCACGTGCATCTGTGCGAGCACATGCTCGAGCGGGCGCACGGGACCGCGTTCAGTTCGGAACTCAGCGCCGCCGCGAGCGAGGCCTCGGGGTTCGCCGCGTGGCTGTACGCCGACCAGGGCGACACGGGATCGGCCCGCGCGCACTACCGCACGGCCGTGACCCGGGCACGCCAGGCGGGCATGCGCCTCCTGGACGTGTACATGCTGGGATCCCTGGCCGCCTTCGAGGCCGACACCGCGGAGGACCCCCACCTCGGCCTGGGTCTGGTCCAGGAGGCCCGGCACGTCCTCGGCCCCTCCGCCCATCCCACGGCCCGCGCCTGGCTCGCCTGTGTCGGCGCCCTGGCCCACGCGGGGATGGGCGACCGTTCCGCCGCCGCCCGCGCCCTCGGCCTGGCCGAGAGGGAGGCGGCCAGGTCGAGCAACACCGAACCGCCCTGGCCATGGGTCTTCGCCTTCGACCAGGTCAAGGTGGCCGGTTACCGTGCCCTGGTGGACGTACGGTTGCGCCGGCCGCACGAGGCGCGCCGGGCCTTCGCCGAAGCCCTCGCCCCCCGGGCGGTCAACCCCAAACAGTCCGCCGTCCTCCAGGTGGAGTTGGCCTCGGCGCACGCCGACGCCGGTGACGTGGACGAGGCGTTCCGACTGATCCACAAAGCGCTGAGCACGGGGATCCGGTTCCAGTCGGAACGCGTCATCGGACGCGTACGGTCCTTCCGTCGCCGCTACGCGGGGCCTCCCGCGCGCTGTGTGGCCGAGCTGGACGACCGACTTCTGTCCCTGGTCACCGGTATCCCCGCTTCTGGGTAGAGAAGCGGCGGAACGAACAACAGGGAGGTTCCGTGATCCGCATCGGAGTCACCGGCCACCGCGCTCTGGCCCCGCCACTGCACGACACCGTCACCGAGCTGATCAGCGCCCACCTGAAACCCTACGGCTGTGAGATGGTCGGTCTGTCCTGCCTGGCCGACGGCGCCGACGCGGTCTTCGCCGAAGCCGTCGTCAGGGCCGGGGCGCCACTGGAGGCGGTCATCCCCGCGGCCCGCTATCGAGAGGCCCTTCCCGCAGAACACCGTCCCGTCTACGACCGCCTCCTGCGTCGGGCCGTGCTGGTCCACGAACTGCCGCACACCGAGTCCACCTCCCAGGCGCACATGGCGGCCGGGAGACTGCTGGTACAGCGTTGCGACCAGCTCGTGGCGGTCTGGGACGGGCAGCCGGCACGGGGACCGGGCGGCACCGCGGACGTGGTCGCCTACGCACGATCGCTCCACCGCCCCGTGTCGGTGCTGTGGCCCCAAGGAGCCCACCGCTGACCGGAGCCTTCGGTCAGCCCCCGCCCGACATGGCGGCGTTGACGTCCACGGCCCGCAGTACACCGTGCACCCGTCCGTCCTCCTCCACCACCAGGTACTCGGGCAGCGGATGCACGGTGAGGGCCCCCAACAGCTCCTCGCCCTCCATCTCCGCCGGCACCACGGAGTGCTCCGTCACCGCGCGGGCCACACTCGACACCGGAACCCACGGCCGACGCTCCCGGGGAATCGCCCCGGCCGCCGCCGGGTGCACGATCGCCAGGGCCGTACCGTCGGAGTCGGTCACCACGACCTCGGTCACGCCCGACTCCCCCGCACGGCGCTCGGCCTCCGCCAGCGGGGTGTCGGCCGGCACCGTCACCGCCTCGCGGGCCAGGGCACGCGCACGCAGCCCCGGAACCCGCTCGCGTACCCGGGCCGTGCGCAGCGCGTCCGTGGCGCCCATCCACATGAAACCGCCCAGGACCAGGCCCCACACCACGGCCCACGGGCTCAACCGTCCGCCCGCCGACCACGTGAGCAGGAACGGCATCGCCACCACCATCAGGGCCAGGGCCCTGCCGCCCCAGGCCGCGACCACGCTCCCCACGAAGGACCGGCCGGTCACCTTCCACACCCCCGCGCGCAGCAACCGCCCACCGTCCAGAGGAAGACCGGGCAAAAGGTTGAACACGCCCACCAGGAGGTTGGCGACCCACAACTGGAACAGCAGCTCGCCCACGACACTGCGCGGATCGGCGAACAGGTACAACCCGAAACCGCCGGCCGCCAGAAGCAGGGAGAACAGCGGTCCCGCGAAGGCGATCCAGAACTCACGACCCGGCGTGGGCGCCTCACGTTCGATCTCGGAGACACCGCCCAGCACGTACAGCACGATGCGCCGCACCGGCAGACCGTACATGCGCGCGACCACCGCGTGGGCGAGCTCGTGCACCAGGACCGAGACGTAGAGCAGGACCGCGAAGAGGAACGCCAGCAGGTAGGCCCAAGGCCCCAGCGCCAGCCGGCCCTGCACCACACCCCCGTAGACCAGGGTGATCAGCACGGCCACGATCAACCACGAGGACGTCACGTAGACGGGGATCCCGAAGGGGCGGCCGATCAACAACCCGGTGTTGGAACGGTCACCGGACCCCGGTTCGGATGCGTCACTCTCGGTCGTCACACCCCCAGCCTACGACCGACGGGCCCTGAGGACGCCCACGGCCCGACACATCCCCAGGACCACCCACGATCCACTTTCGCCCACCACTCCCGTCTCATAGGCTCGTCCCATGACCACCGCGCTCCTACCGTCCGCCCTCTCCCCCTCGCGGGCCGGCGACTTCCTGCAGTGCCCGCCGCTGTGCCTCTTCCGCGTCATCGACCGGCTGCCCGAGAAGCCCAGCACCGCGGCCCTGCGCGGCACCCTCGTCCACGCCTGTCTGGAGCGCCTCTACGAACTGCCCGCCGAGGCACGCACCCCCCACAACGCCCGCGGCCTCGTCGATCCCCAGTGGAAGAAGCTGAGCCAACGCAAACCCGAACTGGTGGAGCTCTTCGCCGACGAGGAGGAACTCGACACCTGGCTGGAATCGGCCCGTGCCCTGGTACGGCGCTACTTCGACCTGGAGAACCCCACCACCCTGGAACCCCGCGACCGCGAGATGCGCCTGCAGGTGTCCCTTCCCACCGGTCTGCGTCTACGCGGCTACGTGGACCGGCTCGACGTCTCACCCTCCGGTCAGATCCGGATCGTGGACTACAAGACCGGCAAGTCGCCCCTTCCCCGTTTCGAGGACAGGGACCGCCTCCAGATCTTCTTCTACGCCGTGATGATCTGGCGCGATCTCGGTGTCGTCCCCACCCGCCTGCAACTCGTCTATCTGGGCGGCGACGGTGCGGTGCGCTGGTACGACCCCACCGAGGACGAACTGCGCGCGGCCGAGGCCGAGATCTCCGACATCTGGGCGCAGATCGAGGCCGCCGGCCGTACCGGGGTCTGGCAGCCCAGGAAGAGCAGGTTGTGCGACTGGTGCGAACACCAGGCGCTGTGCCCGGAGTTCGGCGGGACCCCGCCGCCTCTGCCCGTCCCCAAGGTCGGTTCCTCCCGTCCGAGCACCACGGACTGATCCTCGACCCGCGTCCCGGATACGGCACAATCACCCCCGTGCCCGTCTCAGTACTGCTGGTCGACGACCAGCCCCTCATCCGTGCCGGTTTCCGCATGATCCTGGAGTCCTCCCCGAACCTGTCCGTGGTGGGCGAGGCCTCCGACGGTCGTGAGGCGGTCCGCTCGGCTCGTGTCCTGCTCCCCGACGTCGTCCTGATGGACGTGCGCATGGCGGGAATGGACGGGATCGAGGCCACCGGTCGGATCCTGTCGTGGTCGCGTTCCCAGGGGCACCGGACACGGGTCCTGGGGCTGACCACCTTCGACCTGGACGAGTACGCGATCGGGATACTGCACGCGGGCGCCACCGGCTTCCTGCTCAAGGACGCCCCGCCCGCCGAGCTGCTCACCGCCGTCGAGGTGGTCGCGGCCGGGGGCGCGAGCATCTCCCCACCGGTCCTGCGCCGTCTGCTGGACCGCTTCGCCCCTCTTCTGTCCGACGGTTCCTCCGATGCCGACGCCGCGGCCGGGCAGAGCCCGCTCAGCGCCCGCGAGCGCGAGGTCCTGGGGCTGCTCGCGCGCGGATGGTCCAACGCCGAGATCGCCGCCCACCTGGTGCTGGGAGAGACCACCGTCAAGTCACATGTGGGCAGCGTCCTCTCCAAGCTGGGGCTACGCGACCGGGTCCAGGCCGTGGTGTACGCCTACGAGAACGGGCTGGTGCGCCCGGGCGGACACGGCGGGCCCGGCGGCGCTCCCCCTCCCGCCGACCGTCACCGCGATGAGGACCCCGCATGAGGCCCGTACGGTCCGGCGCGTCGCCCCCGGCGAAACCGCGCTGCTTGCCAGGATGTCGAATCGACTTCCTCCCGACCCGAGGACCGGGGTGCCCTTCGACAAAGGCCTGGTGACCGAACTCACCGGCCGCGAGCCCCGTTCCAGGCGAACCCACCCGCTGCGGACAGCGTCCCCTCAAGGGTTTGATCATTGCGCCGACCACTATCGGGTACAGGCGGGGAGGGAACGGAGACAGGGATGCCAGGCAAGCCGGAACGGCACATACCCCCGAGCGAGGACCGCATGCTCAGCAGGATGCGGGACTGGCGGGCGGCGCACGAACGGGAACTGACCCCCGACGGACTCGAGGAGGACGAGGACGTCGTTCTTCCCGACGCACGCGCCATCGACCTGGTGCTGCGCGTCGGCGAACTGATGCTCGCCAGCGGTGAGGGCACCGAAGCCGTCAGCGAGGCCATGCTCAGCCTCGCGATCGCCTTCAACCTGCCCCGCTCGGAGGTCTCGGTCACCTTCACCACCATCACCCTGTCCACCCACCCCGGCGGCGACCACCACCCGATCACCGGAGAGCGGGTCGTGCGCCGACGCACCCTGGACTACTTCCGCGTCAGCGAACTGCACACCCTGGTCCAGGAGGCGGCGCTGGGCCTGTTGGAACTGGAGGACGCCTCCGCCCGTCTGGCCAGGATCCGGCGAGCCCGGATGCCCTACCCCAACTGGCTCATCGCGGTCGGGTTCGGCCTCATCGCCTCCAGCGCCAGCGTGATGATGGGAGGCGGCTTCATCGTGGCGACCGCGGCGTTGCTCGCCACCGTGCTGGGCGACCGCACCTCCGTCTTCCTGGCCAAGCGCGGTGTCGCGGAGTTCTACCAGATGGCCGCCGCGGC
>CALGOD010000136.1 GCA_937957845.1 uncultured Nocardiopsis sp. | reverse complement strand
CCCCTTTTTCGCAAAGATCGGCGACGGCACGTCATATCCCTCCGGGCCGCTGACGGGACCCCTCTTCGAGGTCTTCGAGCCCGCCGACCAGGGCACTTGCGCGGGCCGTATGCTCGACAGCGGTCCCATGTCCCCACCATTTCCGGGAGTGTCGCCGTGTCCGCAGCACCCGCACGCCACCGCCCCTCGGGCCTGGCCTTCGCGCTGGCCTCGGCGCTGGCCTTCGGCGGTTCGGGCGTCTTCGCCCGCCCCCTGTTGGACGCGGGGATGGACCCCTTGCACGTCACCTGGCTGCGGGTGAGCGGCGCGGCCCTGCTGCTCCTTCCCGTAGCAGTGGCGCACTGGCGCACCGCCCGGAACCGCCCCCTGCTGATCCTGGCCTACGGCGTCTTCCCCATGGCGGGGGTCCAGGCCCTGTACTTCGCCTCCATCGCCCGCATCCCCGTGGGCATCGCCCTGCTCATCGAGTTCCTGGGCCCGGTCCTGGTCCTGTTGTGGTTGCGCGTGGTGCGCCGCACCCGGGTGTCGTCCGCCGCCGTGGTCGGTGTGGTCCTGGCCGTGGCCGGACTGGGGCTGTTGCTGGAGGTGTGGGCGGGCATGCGACTGGACGCGATCGGCGTCGCCCTGGCCCTGGGCGCCGCAGCCGCACAGGCCGCCTTCTTCCTGCTCTCCGACAAGCTGGGCGAGGACACCCACCCCCTGGCCGTGGTCGCCTTCGGCTCCCTGGTCGCCGCCGTCCTGTTGGGCGTGCTCGCCCGGCCCTGGACGCTGCCCTGGCACATGCTGTCCGGGCCCGTCGACCTGGGCGGCCTCACCCTGCCCGGATGGGCCATGACCCTGTGGTTGGGCCTGGTGTGCACCGCCCTGGCCTACTTCCTGGGGATCTCCGCGATCCGGCGGCTGTCGCCGCCCGTGGCCGGGGCCGTCGGTTACCTGGAGGTGGTGACCGCGATCGTGTTGGCCTGGGCGCTGCTGGGCGAGGCCCTCTCCCCGGTGCAGATCCTGGGTGCGGTCGTCATCGTCGCCGGGGCCTTCATCGCCCAGACCGCGGTGCCCTCCGCCGCACCGGACACCACCGTGCACGAGGAGAGGAACGAGGTCCCCTCCCCCACGTGAGAGGTGGGACCCCCTGCCCGTACCGACCGGTGACACCACCGGCAGGGCGGGCTCGGGGAGCACGGGCCCTCAACCGCGCGGTCCCGCGTTGAGACGCGCGGCCTGCCGCATCAGGTGGTCGCGTTCGGGGAGGTTGGAGGCCGACCGTGCCGCCCGGGCGTAAAGCCGTGCCGCGGTGGTCAGGTCGCCGTCGCGCTCGTGCAGGTACGCCGAGGCCGCGGCGTGGCGCGGCAGGCAGGGGTCCAGTTCCGCCAGGGCGGCCAGGCCCGCCCTTGGTCCGTCGGCCTCACCGACCGCCACGGCCCGGTTCAGTCGCACCACCGGACTGTCGGTGAGCCGCACCAGTTCGTCGTACCACTCCACGATCTGCACCCAGTCGGTCTCCTGGGCGGTCGGCGCGTCGGCGTGCAGTGCGGCGATGGCGGCCTGGGCCTGGAACTGGCCCAGGCGGTCACGGCCAAGGGCGGTCTGGAGCACGTCGACGCCCTCGGCGATCATGCGGGTGTCCCACAGGCCGCGGTCCTGTTCGGCCAAGGACACCAGGCCGCCGTCGGGTCCGGTCCGTGCCGGGCGTCGTGCGTGGTGCAGCAGCATCAGCGCGAGCAGACCCGCGACCTCCTCGTGGTCGATCCGCTCCGCCAGGTGGCGGGTGAGGCGGATCGCCTCCTGGGCGAGGTCGACGTCACCGGAGTAACCCTCGTTGAAGACCAGGTAGAGCACGCGCAGCACGGTGGCCACGTCCCCGGGCCGGTCCAGACGCACCTCCGAGACGGTCCGCTTGGCCCTGCTGATGCGCTGGGCCATGGTCGTCTCCGGCACCAGATAGGCGTGCGCGATCTGACGGGTGCTCAGGCCGCCGACCGCGCGCAGGGTGAGCGCCACGGCCGAGGCCGGGGTCAGGGACGGGTGTGCGCACAGGAAGTACAACCACAGCGTGTCGTCCACCGCCCTTCCCGGGCCGGGCGCGGGCTCGCTCTCCACACGTACCTCACGCCGCAACCGGGCGGCGTCGGCGCGGGCGGTGTCGAGGAACCTGCGCCAGGCCACGGTGATCAACCACCCCTCGGGCTCGCGCGGCGGGTCCTTGGGCCACACGCGTACGGCCTCCACCAAGGCCTCCTGCACGGCGTCCTCGGCCGCCGCGAAACCCGCTCCGCGACGGACGAGGACACCGATCACCTTGGGAGTGAGCACCCGCAGCAGGGCTTCGTCCACCTGTCCTCACTCCGTGGTGGTCGCGTGCTCGTTCAGGAACGGACGCACCTCGAGCCACTCGTGGATCGGCCGGCCGCCCGCGCCGGGGGCCGCGGACAGCTCACCGGCGAGTTCGAGCGCTCGCTCGTAGGTCTGCACGTCGATCACCATCCACCCGGCGATCAGATCCTTGGTCTCGGGGAAGGGGCCGTCGGTGACGGGCGGGCGCCCCTCGCCGTCGTAGCGGACGAACGTGCCCTCCGGGGAGAGCGCCTGACCGTCGACGAACTCACCGGTGCCCTCCAGTCGGGCGGCGAAGTCACGCATGTACTGCACGTGGGCCGAGATCTCCTCCGGCGCCCACTGGTCCATCGGCACGTCGTTGACCGCCGCCGGCGCGCCCCGGTAGTGCTTGAGCAACAGGTACTTGGCCATGATGTCCTCCTTGGTGCGGTACGGCCCCTTGCGGCCGTGTTCACTCCGGGGACGGAGCAGTGCGCGGATTCTCGACATTCCGTGAGGATGCTCTTCGATTTTTTTCTACCCGGTGTGCTCCGCGTGACCACGGAGCACACCATCAATGCCCGGAGGGGTCCGAACAGGGTGCGTTCAACCGCGGGCGGCGCCGAACCACGTGGGCAGGTGGTCGAGCAGGTCCTCCTGTTCCTGTCCCACCCACGCCACATGGCCGTCCGGCCGTAGCAGCACCGCGGGCACCCGTGGTTCCTCACCGTCGTCGACGACGTGGTCGATCCGGTCCGCCCAACCCGACACCGAGAGGCGGCCGGTGCGGTCCAGCAGCAGTCCACGGCCACCGCGCATCAGCTCATAGAGGCGACCCCGCCCCACGGGCACGTCCCGTAGTCTTCTGCCGACGAGTTCATGGTCACCGCCGAGGTCGTAGCGGATCCCGATCGCGATGATCTTCTCGGTCAGGTACCGGTTCACCTCCTCCAGGTCCATCAGATCCGACATCAGCCGGCGTACCGCTTGGGAACCCGGGGCCGGGGACAGGAGCTCCATCTGCGCGCGGGTGTTGTCCAACACCTCGGCGGCCACCGGACGACGCTCGTGGTGGTAACTGTCCAGCAGCCCCTCCGGCGCCCAGCCGCGGACCTGCGCGGCCAGTTTCCAACCGAGGTTGAACGCGTCCTGGATCCCCAGGTTGAGCCCCTGTCCACCGGTGGGAGGGTGGATGTGCGCCGCGTCCCCGGCCAACAGCACCCGGCCGACCCGGTAACGCTCGGCCAGACGGGTGGCGTCGCCGAAGCGCGACAGCCAACGTGGTGAGTGCACGCCGAAGTCGGTTCCGGCGAACACCCGCAACTGCCGTTGGAACTCCTCCAGGGTCGGTGGGACGGAGCGGTCCTCGACCACCCCCTCGGCGGGAACGACCACGCGGTACACCCCCTCCTCCCCCATCGGTCCGAGCCCGAAGCGTTTGTGGGTCTTGCGGACCTCGGCCACCAGGGCGGCGATCTTCGCCGGGTCCTCGGTGGCCTCCATCTCGCCCAGGAGTGTGTCGACCCTGCTGGGCTCGCCGGGGAAGCCGACGCCGAGCAGTTTGCGCACCGTGCTGCGGCCTCCGTCGCACCCCACCAGGTAGCGCGAACGCAACCGTGTACCGTCGTCCAGTTCGGCGGTCACCCCCTGCGCGTCCTGGCTCAACCCCACCAGCGCGCGACCGCGCCGGATACGGGCCCCGAGTTCGGTGGCGTGCTCGGCCAGCAGACGGTCGGTGGTGGGTTGGGGGATGCCCAGGACGTAGGCGTGAGCGGTGTCCAGCCCCTCGGGTGAGGGTTTGGGGATACCTGCGAAGAAACCACCGACCGGGTACTGCCGGCCCAGGGCGAGGAAGCGCTCCAGCAGGCCACGTTGGTCCATCACTTCGATGCTGCGTACGTGCAGGCCCAGTGCGCGCACGTGCCTGGTCGGCTCGGTGTCCCTCTCCAGTACGAGCACGTCCACATCGTGCAGTCGTAATTCACCGGCCAGCATCAACCCGGTCGGTCCGCCGCCGACCACGATCACGTCGGTCATGAGATCCCCCGTTCAGCAGTCTCGTGTGCGGGCCGGACGTCTTCGTGGTGAAGTGACGCGCACGTCGCGCTCGCGACCGCGCCGGGGCGGGTTTTCTCGTCCCACCCCCACCGACCACGGCGTACAGACTCCGTGAAGCCGCGAGTTCTCGCGGAATTCCCGGCCCGGCTGGAAATTGTGCAGCATGACCGGGGTCTTGCCGCAAGGCCCGGGGTGCGCTATATATTGAAAATGGCAGGGAACGAATTTCCTTGCCTTTGTTCTTTTCCGCCCCTTGTGTTCGGGGCGCTCCCTGCGGCCGGAATGGCTTCCCTCTCCGGAGACCCACGGCCGAACGGGTGCCCGCGAGGATCCGTGGGCTGCGAGAACCGCCGCGCTCTGGAGCCGCTCACGTCATCGCCGACCGGCCCGGTCCGCTCCCCACTCCCCCGCAGGTCCACGGCCGAGGGGCGTCGCGGTCGAAGCGGTCGGTTCGAGGACCTGTGAGGGCGACCCACCACAGAAACCTTATGTGAGAAAATCTTCACTCTTGGTGACTATCGTGTTCTGGGTGTGCACACGTCCGAGCCCGGTGTGAGAAGAGTGGACTCGCGCCGGGCCCGGCTGCGAGGAAGGGATCCCGGCCGGAGCAAAGGCCCGGTGGCCCTTCCTGCCTCGGCCAGTGGCCCTCGGGAAGTGGAAGCGCACGTCGGCGCCGGTGGGCGGGCCACGACCGTCGGCGGCACACGACCGCGACGGCCTCATGGCCACGACGTCGCGGGGCGCCTCTCACCCTTGGCGTGTACGCGCGCGGCTCACCTCAGGCGCAGCTCCCGCACCACACGGGCCACCTGCGCCCGCTGGGGCGCGCCGAGCCCCTGGACCGGGCGGGGCAGACAGTGGGGGGCGACCAGGCCCAGGTGTTCGGCGATCGCCGCCGTCACGCGCAGACTGCCGTGCGCGGCGAACAGGTCCCACAGCGGCCGCAGACGCGCCGACTCCGCGGTCGCGGTCGCGGGATCACCGCCAAGGGCGGCGCGGACAAGGGGCAGGACGGCCTCGGGCACGGTCCCGCCCACCACGGAGAACCAGGACCGGCAGCCGGCGTTCAGCCCGGTGGCGGCGGCCCCGTCACCGGAGACACCGATGCGCACGTGCGCGGGGATCGCTTCGCTGATCGCCGCGACGTGTGCGCGGGCGGCGGCCGGGTCCGACGGGACCGGGGGGATCTTGATCGCGGCCACGTTCGGCAGCGCCGCCACACGCGCGTACAGCTCGACGGAGAAGGCGAAGTGCGTCGTGCCGGGGTTGTCGTAGACCACCAGCGGCACCGACAGGTCCGCGGTGACGTCCTCATAGAGCCCGAACACCTCGTCCTCGGTGAGGGCCTGGTAGCTCATCGGGGCGAGCAGCACACCGGCCGCGCCGGCCTCCTGGGCGTCCTCGACCAAGGCCCGCACGTGAGAGGTGCGCAGCGCCCCGACACCGACGATCACCGGAGTCCTCCCCGCCAGCCGCACCGTGGACCGGGCCACCCGGCGGCGCTCGTCACGGTCGAGGTAGGCGTAGGAGCCGGTCGACCCCAACGCGCCGATCGAGTCGACGCCGGCGTCGACCAGACGTGTGACGAGCCCGGCGTAGGCGTGTTCGTCGAAGCGGTCATCGTCCAGCGGGGTCAGGGGGAAGGCGCTCAGACCGGTGAACATGCTCTCTCCTGGATGCTCGGGCGGGGTGGTGGCCGGCCGTGCGAAGAAGTGGGGCGTGTGCTCGGAGGGCGTGAGCCCCTCGACACGGCACGAACACCCCGGACCCTTGGGCCACCAGCGGAGGCGACACGCACGGGGCCGTCCACTACAGCGGGCCGAACACCGAGGCGGGTGGGCGCGGGGCGCCCCCAGTGTGCCCGACACCGGGATCGGGACGCACCACGGATACACACGGCCGGGCCCGGCGCGAGGGGAGTGAGTTCGCGCCGGGCCCGGCCTGGGGGAAGAGGATTCGGCGGGTCAGGCGGCCCCGGTGGCCTGCTCGACCTCGGACATGAACTGCTCGGCGGCCTCGGCCGGGGTGAGGTTGCCGAACGCCATCTCATCGCTCACGCGCTTGGTGATCTCCACGACCTGACCGGCGCCGATGGGCGGCGGCGGGTTACCGTCCACGATCGTGTCCTCGATCTCGGACAGGAACACCGCGCTGCGGGCGTCGGCCTCGGGCAACGAGTTCAGGATGTGGGCACGCACGTTGACGTTGGCGGGCAGACCACGGTCGGCCAGGATCAGCTCGGCGGCCTCATTGCTGTTGAGCAGGAAGTCCACGAAGCGGGCCGCCTCCTCGGGGTGGTCGGTGCCCGCGGAGATGGAGTAGAACATGGCCGGCTTGAAGTACATGCCGGTGCGGTCGTTCTCGGTCTCACCGGGGTAGCGCAGCAGTTCGATGTCGCGGCCCGAGGAGGCGGAGATACCGCCGAGCTGGTTGGTCCAGAAGTGCGCCATCGCGCCCTGGTTGGTGGCCAGCACCGACTGGTCGGGGCCGCCCGATTCGATCTCCACGCTCTCGGAGGCGCTGGGCTGACCGCCGTTGTCCAGCAGCTCCTGGGTGATCTCGAACCACTCCGTCAGCGTCTCCTGGGAGAAGCCGAGCGATCCGTCCTCGTTGTAGAGGTTCTCCCCGCGTTGGCGGGCGAAGATCTGAAAGCCCGACTCGTTGTAGGTCATGCTCTGGGTCCCGGCGATCTCGCCGTCGGTGGCCTTGGCGATCTCGGCCGAGACCTCGACGTAGTCCTGCCACGTCCAGGAGGAGTCGTCGGGCATCTCCACGCCCGCCTCCTCGAAGGCCTGGGGGTCGGCCAGGATCGCGTAGGCGTTCACACCGGTGGCCACACCGAAGGTCTTGCCGTCCAGGTCACCGCTCTCGGCGACCAACGGGTCGATGCCGGACAGGTCCAGGTGCTCGCCCAGCTCGCCGAGGTCCAACAGGGCACCACGGTCGCCGTACTCGCGCAGGTAACGCTCCTCCTGGGTGATGATGTCGGGGGCCTCGTCGGCGGCGGTGCTGGTGGCCAGGCGATCCCAGTAGCCGCCCCAGTCGGTGTAGTCCGGCACGATCTCGATGCCGGGGTTCTCGGCCTCGAACAGGTCGATGACCTGCTGGGTGGTGGAGTGGCGGTCGTCGGCTCCCCACCAGGAGAAGCGCAGTTCGACGGTGCCGTCGTCGGAGCCGGAGTCACCACAGGCGGTGGCCGCCATGAGGACGGCACCCACCCCCGCGGCCACGGACAGGAAAGGGTGACGGCGACGGGCCTGGGGGCGCCCGTTGCCAGGGTGTGCACGCATGTGTCGGTTTCCCTTCGACTACTTGATTCCGGTGGTGGCGATGCCCTTGACCAGGTATCGCTGTCCGGCGAGGAAGAACCCGAAGACCGGTCCCAGGGCGACCACCGACATCGCGAACAGCGGACCCCAGGAGGTCTGCGAGGTGGAGTCGACGAAGGTACGCAGTGCGACGGGGACGGTGTACATGTCCGGACTGGTGAGGAAGATCAGTTGGCTGAAGAAGTCGTTCCAGGTCCAGATGAAGGTGAAGATCGCGGTGGTGGCCAGGGCCGGCATGGACAGCGGCAGGATCAGCTGACAGAAGATCCGCACGTGTCCGCAGCCGTCGATGCGCGCCGCCTCGTCCAGGTCCCTGGGCAGGCCACGGATGAACTGCACCATCAGGAAGATGAAGAAGCCGTCGGTGGCCAGCAGTTTGGGCACGATCAGCGGCAGGAAGGTGTTGATCCAGCCCAGCTCGGAGAACAGGATGTACTGCGGCACGATCACCACGTGGATCGGCAGCATGATCGTGGCGAGCATGACGGCGAAGAACAACCTCTTGCCGCGGAACTCCAGCCGGGCGAAGGCGTAGGCCGCCATCGAGCAGCCGATCAGGTTGCC
>CALGOD010000135.1 GCA_937957845.1 uncultured Nocardiopsis sp. | reverse complement strand
CACCAGCGTCGCCGACGCCTACACCGCCAAGATCAGGCAGATTATCGACACCCCCGGCGACAAACTCACCGGCCTGGCCGAGCTCATCGCCGAGTCCGCCGGGCCGGGGCGTGAGCGTGCCCTGGCCGAACGTGAACTAGCCACTCTCGCCGCCCGCAGACCCGCGCTTCGACCGGTCGCACGCCGTTGGCGCGAGAACATCGCCGAACTCATCGCCACCCTCACCGACGACCTCGATGCCATCTCCGCTGCGGTCGCCGCCTCCGACGGGCTCTGCACCGCCATCCTCCTCGACAATGCCCCCGCTGACCCGAACCACCTACGCGCCGTACTGAAAAGAACCCTCAGTCGTTGATCGACACGCATCGTCCATCTCTCGCGTGACCACGATTACTTCATCGTTTACCATCCACCATCTGCCCCACTCGCTCAAGCGAGTGGACAAGAGTCAACCAAACCCTCCGCGGACCCTGTCGCGCGACAGACGTTCCTGACGGGATCGGACATGGTGCTCCGCTCCAGTCACGGTCGAGGGCGGCCTCTGGCAGTCGTCCGGTGCCGTGCCTCACCGGGCCGCGGTTTCCGGTGCGCGGGAGGCCTTCGTCAAGTAGAAGGTGGCGATCCCGTAGAGCACCCCGCCGATCAGCCAGACAGGGCTCCACAGGAAGAGGTGCCACATCAGTACCGGGCGGAAGGTGTCGGAGACCTCGACGACACCGGCGGCCATGAGGAGTTGCTGGACGAGGTTGGCGCCCCCGTACAGGCATAGCAGCGCGGTCACACCCCAGCCGGCCAGGAGCACCAGCCACCGGGGGAAGAGGCTTCCCCAGCGTTGTGTCAGGGCCAGGGCCCCCGGGACCCCGGCGAGTTTGCCGAAGACGGAGATCCAGACCGCGGCCACGACCAGGGGGTCGCCCGCGAGCGCGGGGCCGGTGACGGATTCTCCGATGGTGTCCAGCAGTGCGGTGCCGCCGAGGGCCCAGTAGAAGCTGACCGCCGCGAAGAGCAGCGCCCACACCGCGGCACTGTAGGCGGGCCATGTGGGGACTCCGATGTTCTCCAGCAGGCTCGACTGACGCTCCTGACTGTTTTCCTCGGGCGTGCGCATGTCATCGGGCTTCTTCCCGGTCTCGGCGGCTCGGGCCGGGGCGGGAGGTGATCAGGCGACGCCTCCCGCGGTGTCGCTATCGTAGCGTGACCCAAGCTCTTACCCTTTCGTGCCGCAGTTCATCGCACCGCTCGGGAAGGCATTCCTACGCTCGTCTTCATCGTCGCGCCGTCCTCGTCTACCTCGTCTTGATGCTCCTCGTGCCGCTGTGAAGACCGTGCGGGAGTATCAGCGGATGAACGGCGGTGCTGCGAGAGGTTGATCGCGCGGAACCACGCGGCAAAGCAGGATATCGCGCGGAACCACGCGGCAAGGCAGGATATCGCCTGGGCGATCGATGACGCGCCCGTGCCCCTTCAGGTGTGCGAGGTGTCTGCGGCCGCTACCGGTTCCCCGTCCCACCCTAAGCGGATGGCGCGGGAGCGCACCCAGTATGCGGGGGTGCGGCCTGTCATGGCGCGGCATTCCCGGATGTAGTGCGATTGGTCGGCGAAGTCGCCGCTCGGGTTGTAGCTACCGGCGTAGATGTCCGCCGCGAGCTGCGTCGCGAGTCGCACCTGTCGGGGGATGCGCTTCGGCGGCTGGCCCGCGTAGCGCGCGACGATCCTCTCGTCCTGGCGGCGGCTGAGCGGCGGTCGTGAGTCGAGCCGCCCCGCGACGAGGGTGGGCCACCGCTCAAGGAATATCTCCTCGTCGAAGTGGGTGGGCACGGCGTCGCGCGCGTCGGCGAGCAGATCCGGCCACTCCTCGACGGGCTGCGTGCGGAAGGGACCCAGCATGGGCAGCTCGGCGGTGGTGAACCGGCGGTCGACGAACAGGTGGGGGTGCCCGAGCAGGATCTTGAGCAGGCTGGGGAGCGTGAACAGGAGCGCCACCGGCGCGCGCGTCGCGACGTGCCACACCCTGTTGTGCGGGCCGAAGAGCCGCACCTCGTCACCGTCGGCCATGAACGTCGCGCACGGCGACGGCAGCAGCTCGATCCGCCCCGCAGGCGCGTGCGCCATCCGGATCTTGAAGGGTGCCGGCATCGTCTCGCTCCCTCCCGCCCCGTCGCGGAAACGTGTCGCAGGTGTCCAATCGGGCCAGACGCTGCCCCTTTTAGTTTAGTGAGGCAACGCTCCATGCGAAGGGACAGATGGTGATGGCACTCGGACCGAAGGCGATGGGCGACGCGATCGCCGCTAACCTCGAGGCGAAGACGGGCAAGACGGGCAAGACGGGCGATCGTGCGGGAGCTCGCACGCGACCACCGCTTCGTGGTCAACCCCTGCAAGGGCTACGTCCCGCTGTACTCGCCCCGGAACCGCATCTTCGCCTCGTTCGTCCCGACGCGCGACGGTCTCTACGTGGGACTCGTCGGCGACGGATTCGATGTGCCCACCGTGCCGCACCGCGCCTCCCGCGGGGGATCCGAGCGGATGACGGTGGGGGCACTGTGCCCCGACGTCGAGACAGGCGTCCGCCTGGCCGCGCAGTCGTACCGCAACGACATGGCAAAGGGATGAACAAGGGTGGAATCAGCGCCCGGCTGGTCCCATGTCCTGTAGCCACCACCACGGTAGACTCGAGAACGTCGCTGAGCGCCGGCGCATATTGACGACCGGGATCGAGAGGCCATCGATCACCGCTTCCGGGTTGTTCATCTGAGACCTCGTACGAGCATTTCAGTGCGTCGCTGGACGGTGTCCAGACCCTCCCGAGACGACAAGGAAACACTTCACATGGTGCATATTGCTTCACATGGTGCATATTGCTGCCTACACACCGAGCTACCGCACGGCCTTGCTTGACCTGTCTCTACGAGCCTGGGAACCCGTGTTCGCCGTTCTGGCAGAGCAGGTCCCGGCGTTCGTCTATGCCTCGTTCTACCCGGCGGGCTGGCGCAAGCGACAATACGACGACCTCGCCGAGATCCTTGATTCGGAGCCGCAGAACGTTGCCGTAGCGCTCGACGGGGATCGTCCCGTCGGTTGGGTCTGCACTCGACTGCATCCAGAGGATTCCATGGGCGAGATCTACGTACTTGTCGTCGACCCCGACTTTCAGAGACGTGGGATCGGAAAGCTCCTTATGGAGCATGCGTTCGAGCTGTCGCGGGCTGCCGGCATGAAGATGATCATGGTCGAAACCGCGGATGACGACGGCCACGCACCGGCACGGGCGGCCTACGAGTCGAACGGCTTCGAGCGATGGCCAGTCGCAAGGTACTTCAAGGAACTCAACAAGGACGACACCTCACGGCCGTAGCAGCAGGCGACGGGCGGTACGCCGTCTGGTCGAAGCCGGACCTTTGGCAGCTCGCGTGGCGCGATTAGAGATAGCGTCGCGTGCTGGTGGCAGGCAGTGTCAGGCATGGAGGCGCCGGACCGAGGGAGCAACGATGACATCGTTCACCCCTTCGCCCATTCGTGACTGAGGGCGAGAAGGCCAGGCTTGTCGCCTGGAATGACGAGATCC
>CALGOD010000134.1 GCA_937957845.1 uncultured Nocardiopsis sp. | reverse complement strand
CCCGGAACGGGATGGGGCGCGATCGGCGGACCGGTGAGGGACCGGTGAGGGACCGCCCCTCCCCGGCCGCGGCCGAGCGGTGCTCGGTGTGGCCACGAGCTACCGCCGTGCTCCCCGGAGCCGCCCGGGGAGGCGCTTCGGAATATCAATCCGTTACCGAACGTTGACATCGTCCAGACCGCTCGGATCCGCGTGGCCAGCGCGGAACCGGTAGACCTCAGGAGGTTGCGCCATGACCGACTCCACACCCCGGGAACCGGGCTCCTCCGCGGACGCACGTTTCCTCAACCCCGACACGGCCATGGACGCCGTGACCCTGCACGTCGGCGACCTGGAGACGATGAGCTCCTACTACTCGGACGCCCTCGTCATGGAGCCCATCGAGGAGCGGGCGCACGGGCGCGAGGTCCACCGTGTGCTCGGCCGTGGAAGCACCCCGATGGTCCGGTTGATCTCCACACCGGGACTGCCCCCGGTCGATCCGAACAAGCCCGGGCTGTTCCACACCGCGTTCCTGTTCGAGGACCAGGCCTCCCTGGCCGCGACCGTCTACCGCGCGGCCGAGCACCCGCGCAGCCGGTTCGTCGGGTCCGCCGACCACCTGGTGAGCGAGGCCTTCTACTTCACCGACCCCGAGGGCAACGGGATCGAGCTCTACACCGACCGCGACCGCTCGCAGTGGACGTACGTCGACGGCCGGGTGCAGATGGCCACACTGCGCCTGGACCCTAACAAGTACCTGCGCGACCACCTCGACGAGGCCGTCGTCGCGGCGGGCCCGCGCCGCGCGGGCAAGGTCGGGCACGTCCACCTGCAGGTCGGCGACATCGAGACGGCCAGGGCCTTCTACGTGGACGCGATCGGGTTCGAGAGCACGGTCGAGGACTACCCGGGCGCGTTGTTCGCGGCGGCGGGCGGTTACCACCACCACGTCGCGATGAACATCTGGAACAGCGCGGGTTCGGGTCCGCGCGCCTCGACCCTGGGACTGGGGGACGTGGCGGTCACCGTGCCCACCCGTGAGAGCCTCGACGCGCTCGTCTCCCGTCTGAAGGAGCGGAGGCTGGAGTACGCCGACACCGGAAGGTCGGTGGTCCTCCACGACCCGTGGGGCACACAGCTCACGGTCGCCCTTCCCGGCACCACCACCGACGAACTCCTGGACAGGTGACCACCCACGGCGGCGCGGGTCGGCCACACCCCCTTCCAGATCCCCAGGGGATTCCCCTCGGCCATGGCATAACCGGATTTCCATTCCAGTGCAAAGACCCTGATAGAATCCGGCCATGGCCGACTTCGAAACGATCACCAATATCTCTGATCCCGCCGTGCGGCGTGTCATCGACCTCAGCAAGGGTTCGAGGCCCAATATTCGGACCGCGTTGATCGAAGACGCCGAACCCCTTGTTCAATGCATCAAGGTGGGTGTGGAATTCGTGGAGATCTACGCCAGCGACAGCATCGAGATCTCCCCCGAACTCCTTGATCTCTGCGAGCAGAACAATATCCCCTTCCGTCTCGTCGACTCGTCGATCGTCAACCAGATCTTCAAGGGAGAGAGGAAGGCCAAGACCTTCGGCGTCGCGCGTGTGCCCCGCCCCGCCTCGTTCCGCGACATCGTCGAACGGGACGGGGACGTCGTCATCCTCGACGGGGTGAAGATCGTCGGGAACATCGGCGCGATCGTGCGGACCTCGCTCGCCCTGGGAGCAGGGGGGATCATCCTCGTCGACAGCGATCTGACCAGTATCGCCGACCGGCGACTGCTGCGGGCCAGCCGTGGCTACGTCTTCTCCCTGCCCGTGGTCCTCTCCGGCCGCGAGGAGGCGATCGACTTCGTCCAGAGGAACGGGATGTCGCTCGTGGTCCTCGACACCCACGGGGACATCAGCATCGTTCATAATAATGCAAAATTTCCTCAACCGTGCTGCCAT
>CALGOD010000133.1 GCA_937957845.1 uncultured Nocardiopsis sp. | reverse complement strand
CCACCTGGTGGGCGCGCATCCACCCGGCCGGCACGGTGCGGCACCCCATGGCCCTACCGGTCGAGGAGGACACCGGGACCCACAGGCCCCCGCGGCACTTCGGCGTGGCCGCGCACTTCGCCGAGGTGGACGCGGGACCGATGTCGGCCTCCTTCCCGGCCCTGGGCACCGACATCCCCGAATCCGAGATCCTGGCGCCGGACGGAGAGGCGCCCGAGTTCGGGTTCACCCCAGGACCACCACACGCCCCAGTGTCTCCCCCGGAGTCGTGGGAACCGCCACCGGAGTTCGACGAGGCCCCGGAAGGGGCGCGTGCCCCGGAACCGCACCCGTGGGCCGAGGAGGAACCGGAGCCGTGCGGCGACACCCCCGATCCCGGAGCGCCCCGACTACCGCCCATGCCCCCGGGCGTCTCCGACAGCTGGGCGTGGGCACCTCTGTGGAAGTGGCCCGCACCGCCCGACCCCCCACGTTGAACGGAGCCCTCGAGGAAGGACCGTGGGCTTCCCCTCCGAAGATCCCGCACCGCGCCCGCCCGCGGAGCACGCGCGGAGCACGGTGCACGGGCCGAGACCTTCGGCGGAGGCCACACCCTGGGATCGGCGGTTCGACCGGACACGTCACCGCCCCCTGGTCGGGCATCACCGCGCACAGCGCCGAGCACCAAGAAGAAGACGCCTGATCCCCCACGGGCGACGAGTCCCCGGTTAGGCTGGCCTTCGGCAATCCAACAACCCGGGCAAGCCGACTGCGCTGGGTGCGTCACAAACACACTCAAGGAGATCCCGTCATGGGACAGCGACACTTCGACCTGGTGGTCCTCGGGGCAGGACCCGGTGGCTACGTCGCCGCCATCCGCGCCGCACAGCTCGGTCTCAAGACCGCCGTCATCGAGGAGAAGTACTGGGGCGGGGTCTGCCTCAACGTGGGCTGCATCCCCTCCAAGGCACTGCTGCGCAACGCCGAACTCGCCCACCTGCTCCGTGAGGACGCCGACCTGTTCGGCATCAAGGTCGAAGGCAAGGTCGAGTTCGACTTCGGCAAGGCCTACCGCCGCAGCCGTGAGGTGGCCGACGGCCGTGTCAAGGGCGTCCACTACCTCATGAAGAAGAACAAGATCACCGAGATCGAGGGACGCGGCACCTTCACCGACGACCACACGATCGAGGTCGGCGACAAGGACGGCCGGACCGAGACCGTCACCTTCGACAACGCGGTGATCGCGGCGGGCTCCTCCACCAGGCTGCTGCCCGGCATCGAGCCGTCCGAGCGGGTCGTCACCTACGAGGAGCAGATCACCACCGACGACCTCCCCGGGAGCATCGTCATCGCCGGTGCGGGGGCCATCGGCGTGGAGTTCGCCTACATCATGGCCAACTACGGCGTGGACGTCACCATCGTCGAGTTCCTCGACCGCCTCGTGCCCACCGAGGACGAGGAGGTCTCCAGGGAGCTGGCCCGGGCCTACAAGAAGCTCGGGGTCAAGGTCATGACCTCCACCCGCGTGGAGTCGGTGGAGGACACCGGCCAGAACGTGAAGGTCACCGTCAGCAGCGACGGCAAGGAGCAGACCCTGGAGGCCGACAAGCTCCTCCAGGCCATCGGCTTCGCCCCCAACGTGGAGGGCTACGGCCTGGAGAAGACCGGTGTGGAGCTCACCGAGCGGCGCGCCATCGCCATCGACTCCCGCGGCCGCACCAACGTTCCGCACATCTTCGCGATCGGGGACGTCACCGCCAAGCTCATGCTGGCCCACACCGCCGAGGCCATGGGCATCGTCGCCGCCGAGACCATCGCGGGCGCGGAGACCCAGGAGATCGACTACCGGTTCATCCCGCGCGCCACCTATTGCCAACCGCAGATCGCCAGCTTCGGCTACTCCGAGAAGGAGGCGAGGGAGGCGGGCTACGACGTCCAGGTCGCCAAGTTCCCGTTCATGGCCAACGGCAAGTCGCACGGACTCGGTGACACCCGCGGCTTCGTCAAGATCCTCTCCGACGGCAAGTACGGGGAGTTCCTGGGCGCCCACATGATCGGTCCGGACGTCACCGAGTTGTTGCCCGAGCTGACGCTCGCCCAGCAGTGGGACCTGACCGTGCACGAGGTCGCGCGCAACATCCACGCGCACCCGACACTGAGCGAAGCGGTCAAGGAGGCCGTGCACGGCCTGGCCGGCCACATGATCAACATGTAGCCGTCCCGCTCCCGGGTCCCCGTCGCCGGACGGCGCGGGACCCGGGAGCGTCGTGTGGGCGCCCCGAGGGCACCGCACGGGGGAGGCGGGAACGTCACGCGATGGGACTTGCCGTAACTTGCTAAGTTTCCCTGTGTCCCCCGCCGGGGCCCCTCCCGCCGCCCGGCCCTCCCCGACCCCGAAAGTCATCCATGCGACTGATCCCGTCCACCCCCCTGTCGTGCCTGGGCACGGCCGTCGCCGCCATCGTCATCGGTGGAGTCGTCCTCGTCGGCTGCGACGTGGTCGACCTCGACGAGTTCGACCTGAACCTCAGCCTCTCGTCGGGGGACGATGAGGAGTCCCCGGAAGAGGAAGCCGGCGCCGAACCCGAGCCCGAGGAGGGTGAGGAGTCCGAGGAACAGGCCGCCTCCGGGTACACGCTGCCCGAGTCATGCGAGTCCGTCGGTGCCGCCGAGATCGTCGGCGACCTGGCTCCCGGCCCGATCCTGACAGAGGAGACCGGCGAGGTGGAGGGCGTCGACGACGCCGAGCAGGTGGTGTGCTCCTTCAGCGACGGCGGCACCGAAGCCGGCACGCCCTCGTTCACCCTCGTGTTCACCCTGAACGCCGACCCCAGCCTCAACCCCGACGTGGTGCAGGTCCCCGGCGCGGAGGCGGAGATGAACTGGGAGGTGGACATCGACGTGGACGTGGACACCTACCACACCGACGAGGCCGACTCCCTGGGCGGCGACCTGGAGTACGTGGGCACGGTGGACGGCTCCAGCCGCCACCTGTACCTCTCCCTGCCCGGTGACCTGTACGTCACGGCGATCGCGTACTTCGACGATGTGCCGCGCGAGGACCTGGAGCAGGTGGTCATGCTGGCCGCCGAGCGGGTCCGCGGTTGACGTCGCCACACCGGACGACCGAGGGGGCCACCTTGCGGTGGCCCCCTCCTGTGTTCCCGGCGGCGGACGTCCGCCCTCGGAGGGCGTTCCGTCGTACCGGACCCGCTCCCGGCTCCTCATCGGGAACGGAGCCTCACGGCCACGACCCCGGCGGCGCGGTTCCGACCGTTCCTCAGTACTCCACGGGGATCTCCTCGAACTCGCCGAAGGGACCCGCACGGAGGGTCAGCTCCTCCACGTCCGCCGGCGGCGCGGGGAAGACCGCGACCAGGTTGTGGGTGTTGCCGGGCTGGAGCATGTGCACCTCCTCGGCGAAGCTGCTGTAGCGGCCCCCGTCGAAGGCCATCTGCGCCACATACCGCACCAGACCGCTCTCGGGCTCCAGCAGCTGGAAGCCGCCGAGCGTGCCCTTGTTGAACTGTTCGGGGCCACCGGCCTGGACCGCGTCCTGCCCGCCCATGTCGGGCATGGTCGGCTGGTCGGTGGTGTTGGTCAGCGACACCGTGCCGATGACGTAGGCACCGTCGCGGCGCAGCGGGTAGATCTCCATGAGCACCCCGTCCAGCTCGCCCTCGGCCACCACGGACCCCGGGTCGTCGCTGTAGGGGGCCGGCCAGGTGACGTTGCGCTGGGCGACGCCGAGACCGTCGTCGTCGTACTCCTCTTCCTCCGTGGCCTCGACGGTCTCGTTGAAGACGTAGGAGAACTCCACACGACGGTTACGCGCCCGGGCCTCCTCGTCGTCGGGGCCGCCTTCGCGGGCGACCGGCTCGCGCTTGCCCCGTCCCTCGACCTCCAGGGTGTAGCCGGCCCCCAGCTCCTCGGCGAGCAGGTCGCGTACGCTCTCGGCGCGCTTGACCGAGAGCGGGTCGTTGTAGGAGTCGTCGCCGATGCCGTCGGTGTGGCCGATGACCGTGATCACGGGCTCGTCGGGGTCGACGTTGCCCGCCAGCGTGGTGGCCGCGCGGCGCACCACGTCCTCGGCCTCGGCGGTCAGGTCCGAACGGTCGAACTCGAACATCACGTCCGAGTGCAGGGAGATGATCTCGCGGTCGCCGTCGCGGGTGGTAGAGGCGATCTCGGAGTCGACGAAGCTCTGCACCCAGCCCTCATCGGCCACGGCGTCCTCGTCCGGCCTGCGGTTGGCGAAGGTGAGGTTCTCACCGCGCGCGGGAGGGTCGTCCAGGGAGAGGTGGTCGGGTCCGTTGGGGTTCTCCGGCTCCGGTCGTTCCTCCTCCACGTCCTGGATGGGGATGCCGGTCATGGCGCCCAGACCACTACCGACGAAGGTCACCTGCGCGACCTCGTCGGGGATGCGCGGGAAGTAGCGCACGTACTCGTTGGTGACCCCGTCGTGGACCGGGTACAGACCGTCCTGGTTGGGGCTCTCCGAGCCGTACTTGAGACCCTCCTCGTCCAGGAACTGCCGGTAGACACGGCCGGTGAGCGGGTCGACCAGGGTGTGCGCCATGCTCATGTTCCGGTTGGGCCCGGAGAAGTCGTCGAGATAGGTGATCTCGTAGTACATGATCGTGTGGTCGTCGGTGCGTTCCAGACCGGTGATGGCGAAGCGCATCTCGGCGTCCTGCCCGGTGTCCTGGAAGATGCGACCCTCACGGACGTAGGGGAACTCCTCCTTGACCGCCGGCGGTCCCGACCCGTCTCCGAACGTCTCCGACCACCAGTCGGAGATGTTCACGTTGACCGAGCAGCCGCTGAGGAGGAGGCTGCCAGAGACCATCAGCGCGACCACGGTGAGGGGCGTCTTGCGCGCCATGTGGGGGAACTCCGATCGTTGAGGGAGACGTACGGGCAATATCCTCCAGCACTCGCGGAGTCGAACCGACCGCCCCGTCCGGGGTCGGCGGGATACGCGCGTCCCGTCGAGTGATGTCCCACAGGCGAAGAGCGTCCGGAAGCATCGCACGCCTCATGGCCTGTGGCCGTACCGACCCGTATCGTGTCATATGTGACACGAGTCTCCTCCGGCGCCGAGTCCGAAACCGGGTCGGTCCGCGCGATATGGCGGAACCTGGGCCTTCCCGGACTCATCGACGTGCACACGCACTTCATGCCGCCGAACGTGCTTCACAAGGTGTGGAACCATTTCGACGCGCACCTGTGGCCCGTCACCTACCGGAAGGACGAGGACGAGCGCCTGGCCCTCCTGCGCGGGTTCGGGGTCCGGCACTTCACCGCGCTCTCCTACCCTCATCGACCCGGTATGGCGTCCTGGCTCAACACCTGGGCGGGGCACTTCGCCGACCGCAACCCCGACTGTCTGCGCAGCGCCACCTTCTACCCCGAGGCCGAGGCCCGCGACTACACGGCCGCCGCGATCCACTCCGGAGCCCGCGTGTTCAAGGCCCACCTCCAGGTCGGCCGCTACGACCCGCGGGACCTCCTGCTCCGTGACGTGTGGGCGACCCTCGCGGACGCGGACGTCCCCGTGATCGTCCACTGCGGTTCGGGACCCCAGGCGGGCCCCTTCACCGGTCCCGGGCCGTTCGCGGAGGTCATGCGCGAACACCCCCGTCTCACCGCCGTCATCGCACACGCCGGGGCACCCGAGTACGGCGCGTTCCTGGACCTGGCCGACCTCCACGACCGTGTCCACTTGGACACGACGATGGTGTTCACCGACTTCACCGAACGCTGGGCGCCCTTTCCCCCCGAGGAGCTTCCCCGCCTGAAGGACGTCGCCGACCGCGTCCTGCTCGGCACGGACTTTCCGAACATCCCCTACCCCTACCTCGACCAGCTCCTGGCCCTGACCGACCTCGGCCTGGGAGAGGACTGGCTGCGCGCCGTCCTGCACGACAACGCCGCCCGGTTGTTCGGCCTCCGGCCGCCACCGGCCCCTGCCGACCGCTGACACCGTCGACGCGGAAAGGCACCGCCGCACATGGACCTCACACTGACACCCCTGGAGTTCGCCCGTCGTACGCGCAGGCTGTACCCCGAGCGCGAAGCGGTGGTCGACCGGGACCTGCGCCTGACCTACGAGCAGTTCTTCGACCGCTGCGACCGATGGTCGTCCGTTCTGCAGCACATGGGGGTGGCCAAGGGCGACCGCGTCGCCTACATCGCCCCCAACACCCACGCCCAGCTGGAGTCCTTCTACGCGGTCCCCCAGCTGGGGGCGGTACTCGTGCCGATCAACTTCCGGCTGTCGCCGGAGGACTTCGTCTACATCGTCGACCACTCCGGCGCGAAGATCCTGTGCGCGCACGCCGACCAGCTCGACGCCGTCGACGCGGTCAGGGACAGGATGCCGAACGTGGAGCGCTTCGTCGCCCTGGAGGGAGCACGACCGGGGTGGGAGGACTACGAGGCCCTCGTGGCCGAGGCCGCACCGGAGTTCACACGCCCCGAGATCGCCGAGTCGGACCTGCTGACCATCAACTACACGAGCGGCACGACCGCGCGTCCCAAAGGCGTGATGATCACCCACCGCAACGCCTACATGAACTCGGTGGGCACCCTGCTCCACCTGCGGATCGACGTCGGCGAGCGATACCTGTGGACCCTGCCGATGTTCCACGCCAACGGTTGGACCTACACCTGGACGGTGACCGCCGCCGGCGCCACCCACGTGTGCCTGCCCGTGATGGACCCGGCCACCGTGTACGAGCTGATCCGCGCCGAGGACGTCAGTTGGCTGTGCGCGGCGCCGACCGTGCTCATCATGCTGGCCAACGCCTCCGAGGAGGTCCGCGGTCGGGTGCCGTCCGGCGTACACGTGGTCACCGCCGGGGCCTCGCCCGCGGCCGACACGATCGAACGGTTGGAGGACGGTTTCGGTTGGACCGTCACCCATGTCTACGGCCTGACCGAGACGGCTCCTTTCATCACCGTGTGCGAACCACGCGCCGAGCACACGGGCTTGCCCCCGCGTGAGCGTGCCACGATCAAGGCCCGTCAGGGGGTCGAGCTGATCACCTCGGGTGAGCTGCGTGTGATGGACTCCGACGGCACGGAGGTGCCCTGGGACGGCACGACCGTCGGTGAGATCGCCGTACGCGGCAACGTGGTGATGAAGGGGTACTACAACGATCCGGAGGCCACCGAGCAGGCCATGGGCGACGGCTGGTTCCACACCGGTGACGCCGCGGTCGTCCACCCCGACGGGTACGTGGAGATCCAGGACCGGGTCAAGGACGTCATCATCTCCGGCGGAGAGAACATCTCCTCCGTCGAGGTGGAGGGTGTGCTGCTGCGACACCCCTCGGTGCTGGAGGCGGCCATCGTGGGCGTGCCGCACCAGCGTTGGGGTGAGACCCCCAAGGCGTCCGTGGTGCTGCGTGAGGGCGCCACGGTCTCCGAGGACGACCTCATCGCCTTCGCCCGGGAGAACCTGGCCCACTTCAAGGCCCCCACGCAGGTGGAGTTCGTGGACCGACTGCCCAAGACGGCCACGGGAAAGATCCAGAAGTTCATGCTGCGCGACGGCGCGTCCGCCGTGTCCCGACAGTAGGCGCCGCGGGCCGGGCCCACGGCGGTCCCGCACCGGTGACCGCCGTACCGCCCCGGTGCACGCGTCGGATCACTTCGGGGAGGGCGTGAGCAGGACGAACCCCGCCCGGAAGGGGTCCGAGCACACCGCGAGCCTTCCTACGCCCGGTGTGCTCTCGGGCCCCATGTACACCTGTCCGCCCGCGGCACGCACCCTTTCGACGGCGGCGTCGCAGTCGGCGACCGCGAACACCGGGTGCCAGTCCCCGGAGCCTTCGGTGTCGGCCAGATTCGCGGAATCGACCGCCATGAGTCCGCCGTGCGCCCGCTCCCGGCCCATGCCCTCGGGGCCGATGACGGTGTAGGTTCCGGCCTGGCCGGGCACGTCGAGATCGGTGAGCTCCCACCGGAAGAGCTTGGTGTAGAACTCGCGGGCGCCGTCGCCGTCCGGGGTCCACAGTTCGACCCAGCACAGGCTGTTCGGTTGGTCGACGACCTCCAGCCCGGGATGGGCGGAGGGCGACTGCCAGACACCGAAGGGAGCGCCCTGGGGATCGAGGAACTGTGACGTGCGGCCGATGCCGCCCACGTCGAAGGGCTCCACCACCAGGGTGCCGCCCAGACTCTCCACGGACCGAAGGGTCTCCTCCACGTCGGGGGCCGCGAAGTAGACCATCCAGTCAGGACGGTCGCTCTCTCCCCACAGGGGCAGCAGCCCACCTGTCGCGGCACCGTTCCTGCGCAGAGCCAGGTATCCGCCGCTGCCAGGACCGATCGGGGTGGCCTCCCAGCCGAAGAGTTCACGGTAGAAGGCCGCCGAGGCCTCGATGTCGGGGGAGGTGACCTCGATCCAGCAGGGTGATCCGAACTTGAAGTCGGTGGTGATCATCTCTGCTCCCCTCCGTGCTACGCGGGCTTCTCCGGATTCTTCCCTGCCCCAGGCCCTCCCAGAGGTCGGCGTGGCAAAACCTCGCACAACTCGCCGTTGGCCGGACCTGGGCCGGTAGGCGCGGAAATCCAGGCGTCCGACGTCCCCGACCCCCGGCGCCGCTCCTCCACCGCCCGCTCCGTACCCGGCCCGGCTGCCCCGTTCCGGGCCCATCGGTGGATTCACGCGTTCTCCGCCCGTGGCGACGAACAAGGGACAGGACTCCTTGTCGCACCGTTCCCCCCGCCCTAACATTCCGGAAACATCTGGCTACTCAGAGGTAATGATGCGGATCAGCTCTCGACCTTCCCTACGCTTCGGCGTGGCCGCGACCGGACTGGCCGTCGTCTCCGGTCTGCTCGGCGCGGTACCCGCCCAGGCCGAGCCCGTCCCCGGACCGGTCGCCACGGTGTCCGGACCGGTTCCCGTCACCGACGGCTCCTACCCCTTCATGTCCGCCGACGGCCCCGAGATCCCCCCGATCGAGGCGGGCGAGCCCATCGAGGTCGACCTCGCCGCACACGGCTACGTCGAGGAGGAGTTCCTCCTCGACGGCACCGCCGAACACCGTGATCCCCGCACGGGCGAGGTGACCGGTTCCTCTCCCTACACCACGCGGATGGTGGTCCGGCGGCCGGCACGTACCCGCGCCTTCAGCGGTACCACCTTCCTGGAGTGGAACAACGTCAGCTTCGGTCAGGACATCGAGATCGACTGGTTCCTGTCCAACGACTACTTCATGCGCGAGGGCCACGTCTGGGTCGGGCTCTCCGTGCAGCGCGTCGGAGTCGACGCACTGCGTGAGTGGGACCCCGAACGCTACGGCGGCCTGACCGTCGGCGGCCCCGAAGCGGCCGACGCCCCGGCCTTCGACGTCTTCTCCCAGACCGCGCGAACACTACGCTCCCCCGAGGGCGTCGACCCGCTTCCCGGCTTCGACGTCGACACCATCATCGCCACCGGCCACTCACAATCGGCCAGGTACCTGGCGGGTTACCACAACCTGGTGCATCCCGACCACGAGGTCATCGACGCCTTCATGATCCACGGAGCCCCCACCGAACTGCGGGAGGGCACCACCCCCGTCATGAGGCTCATGGCGGAGACCGACGTCCGCCTGCGGTCCCAGAGCCAGGAGCCGGACTCGACGCACTTCCGCCGCTGGGAGGTGGCCGGAACCGCACACGTCGGCTTCACCGAGTACCTCACCTTCGCCCCTCTCATCGCCCGTGAGAACCCGGGCACGGAGCCGCAGCGGTGCGACCGCCCTCCGCTCAGCCGCATCCCCTTCCACTACGTGCTGAACGCGGCCTACGACCACCTGGTCGACTGGGTCGAGGACGGCACCGCCCCTCCCAAGGCACCGCGTCTGCGGTGGGACGACGCCCTGACGGCGAGCCGCGACGAGCACGGCAACCAGCTCGGCGGAATCCGCCTGGCCGAACACGAGGTCGCCACCGCGCTCAACCACGGTGACAACACCGGCGACCCGTTCTGCTTCCTCCAGGGCACCCACGTCCCCTTCGAGGAGGAGACTCTCAGGGACCTGTATCCGCGACGCGGCGGGTACGTCTCCCAGGTGAACCGGGCCGTGAACCAGGCCCGACACGCCGGGTACCTCCTGTCCGAGGACGCCCGCGACTCCCGCCTGGCCGCCCTGCGGGCGGACCACCCCTGGTGGTAGTGCGCGCTCCGCGCGTCTCCTCGCCCCCGGTCTCCCCGAGGGACCGGGGGCCTTCGGTGTTCGGGGAAGGAGAAGAGGCGACGGCGGGACCGGTCACGTGCGGGGGCCATGGAGCGCCTCCGCGTGCCCACCGACGTCGACCCGTGGGCGGGACAGGATGCCCACCGGGTTCATGAGGCGTTGCGGTGACCGATCACCGCGCCTTCGAAGCGCGCGGCCGTACCGCTCGTGTGGTTCATGGTCGGCGGGTCCGACTCGGTGACCTTCCGGTCGAGAGGAAGTGAACGTCCACCCGCCGGCGCGCGTCGAAACACCCGACACAGGTTCCCCGGTGTGGGAGAAGAGCCCATGGAGTGCCGATGGCTGACAGGGAGCATCCGCCCGCGGTTCCGGCCGCCTCCCCCGGACCCGGCTGCCGACGCCGACTCGTCGGTTGTCTCGCCGTGCCGGTGGCCCTGCTCGTGGTGGTGCTGATCGCGACCGTGGGGGTCCAGGGCCTGCGCAGCGGCCGGTACGTGCCCTTCCCCGAGGTGTCGGCGACCCCGGCATGGTCCGCGCGCGGTTTGCCGGGGGCGACCGTCGGGGTCTGGTGGGCCCCGGAGGCCATCGTCCACGCCTCGGAGGAGGGCCTTCTCGCCCTGTCCCCCGTGGACGGCGCGGAGCTGTGGCGCTGGGAGGCCGACGGGGTCGTGTGCGGCATGAGCGAAGAGGTGGACGGCCGGTTCGGTGTGCTCCTCCTCGAAGGCCCCACCGAGGAGCCCGACCCTTCCTCCGACGTGCCGGCGCGGGCCTGCGACGTCGTCGTCGGCGTCGACCTCGTGGAGGGGCGGCGGGCATGGCGTACCGATCCGCTGTTCGGCTCCGGTACCGGGGAAGAGCCCTTCCCCGACGGTTCCCAGACGGTGGTCGGGGAGCAGGTGCTGGTACGGGTCGGCGCACGGTTGTGGGGGTTCGACCGCCGCACCGGTCAAGAGCTGTGGCACCGCGACGAGTTCGGCGTGGAGGGCACACGCTGTCCCGCCGTCGATCTCCTCCCTCGCTCACCCGACGCGGTCGTGGTCGCCACCGACTGCGGTATCGGAGAAGCGGTGACGGTCCACGTCACGGACACGGCCACCGGTGAGGACGGATCCGCCTTCGTGTTCCCACGCGGCGATGCCCAGCCCAACATCACCTCCGTCGACAGGACCCGAGTGGTCGCGGCCGATCCGATCCACGTACGTGTCGACTTCGGGCACGCCTACGGTCCCGAACGAGGACACGATTCGGGCGAGCAGGGCCCCGGCTCGGCCAGGGCCCACACCCTGGCCTTCGACGACGACGGAACCCTCAGGCGCACCCTCGACATCGAACACGCCTTCGACACCCGCTCCCATACGGATCCGTTCGTGCTCGTGGTGGACGGGGTGGTCTACAGCTCCACCAGGAACACCAGCTGTTCGAACTCGGTCCACGCCCATGACCTGGCCACCGGAGAGCACCTGTGGGAGACCCGCATGTCCGGAAGCGGCCACGAGGCGACCGCGGTGCTGGACGACCGCCTCCTGGTACTGCGCGGCGGCACCGCCCCGTACGGGGAGTGCTCCCTCCTCACCCCCGAACGGAACTGGCAGCTGTACGCACTCGACACGACCACGGGTCGGGAGTGGCCCCTCAGCCCTCAGATGGACGGCCTCCACCACCCGGGCGCCTCGGGGGTGTGGTGGCACGACGGTCGTGTGTTCCTGCTCCAGCACCGGACGCGGGAGGACTCCGGCGGGATCGTCGCCCTCCGCTGACATGCTCCCGTTCCATGCTCGAAGTGGACGAACAGGCGACGAAGGTACTTGGCTCGATGCACGTGCCTGGCCGGTGACGTCAACACTCCAAGCACAAACGTACAACTTCTTGTTCAATGAACCTGAGTTCCGTTACCACGAAGGGTTCGAATCATGAAGACCATCACCTACTCAGAGTCCCGCGCCAACTATGCCGCCACCCTCGACTCCGTGGTCGAGGACCGCGAAGAGGTCGTCATCACCAGAGCGGGAAGAGAACCGGTGGTCATGGTCGCACTGTCCGAGTACGAGACCCTCCGCGAGACCGCTTACCTGCTGCGCAGCCCAGAGAACGCGCGACGCCTGGTGACCGCGATCGAGGAACTGGAGTCCGGTCACGGAATCGAGCGGGAGCCGAACGAGTGAAGCTGGTGTGGGCGGAGAGCGCCTGGGAGGACTATGTCTGGTGGCAGAACCAGGACCGGAAGATCCTCAAACGCATCAACGCCCTGATCAAGGACATAGTCCGCCACGGCAACGAGGGCATGGGGAAGCCGGAGCCGTTGCGGTACGGCTTCCAGGGTTACTGGTCCCGCCGTATCACCGATGAACACCGGCTCGTGTACAAGCAGGTCGAGGACGAGATCCGCATCGCGGCCTGTAGGTACCACTACGGAAAATGACCTGAAGTAACTAATCAGTGGCGAAAATGGACGAACAGACGACCAAGGCACTTGGCTCGATGCACGTGCCTGGCCGGTGACGTCAACACCCCAAGCGTATGAGTGCATTCCCT
>CALGOD010000132.1 GCA_937957845.1 uncultured Nocardiopsis sp. | reverse complement strand
CTCCTAGGAGAAGGCCATGACCAACGCGATGATGACGGCGATGATCAGGACCACGCCGACGGCCGCCAGCACGATCGGCAGGATCGGACGGCGCGCGGGCTCTTCGGGCGCCGGGTTCTCGTCGACGAAGCGGCGGAAGTGTTGGGTGGTCCCCGCCGGATCGATGTTGGGATCGTTGTTCTCTGTCATGGGGTTGACATTAGCGACTTGTGTGAGTGCTGAGGACCCCTGTGGGCATATCCGACCGATTTCATGGCCGGAGGGTGAGGATGCACCGACCATCGGCACCCGGCACGACCTCCTCCCACGCCGGAGAGCATCGCCCTGATTCCTCCATGTGATCGTTCTTCAGCGTGATGAAAGCCGGACGTCATCCTCCTCGGCCACACTCGTCCCCAGGGGCCGGGATGCGGCCGGTACTTCCCCGCGGCCGTGTCGGCCCCCGTCGGACCCGGTACGCGGCACGGCGGCCATCCGAGCAGTGGGGGTGGCCCCGCGTGCCGGGTCCACCTCCTCCAGTCGCCGCACCGGTTCGGCTGCGGATCGGCCCCAAGGGCAGAGCCCGTGACCCGTCACGCGCCAACAGGTCGGTGGGCCGATATCGGCTGGTGACCACGGCCGCGCGGCCCCGGCCACCGGGTAGCGGTGGACGGACCTGGAGGACGGAGGAGGCGTTGTCCAAGAAGAGCAGGACCCGTCGGTGGGCGAGGAGCGTTCGGGCCCGGGCCGCCGACTCCTCGGTCTCCATGCCCCGGGTCTCGCGGACATCCGAGGAAAGGGAGCGCACCAGGCGTCGGAGGACTTCGGCGGGATCCCGCGGACTTCCGTCCGGGGAGCGCAGGGCCTCGCTGGTCCGACCGCCGAGGTAGAGGGCGATCATCCGGACACGGACGAGGGGGTCGCGTTCGGGGTGGTCGGCGGCGATGGGGCGAGCTGGTCGGCCACCCGGTCGTGGTCGCCGCGTGCCGGCGCCGCCTCGAACCCCTCTTCGGCGACACGTAGGAGTTCTTCGTGCGGGGAGGGGACGTCACCGTTCGTGGAGAACGGGGCCGACGATGTCGGCCGGGACCGGTCCGCGCCACGGCCTCAGTGCCCGGATGAGGAGTTCGGCACGCGTGTCGAGTTCGTTCCGGGACGCGGCCTCGGCCGCGCCACGGACCGGTGGGCGAAAGCGCGGAAGGTCGGACCGCTCGTCGGTGAGGTCGATCCGGTAGCCGTCGTCACAACCCGGGATCAGCGGTGTGCCGCGGTGGTCGGCGAGGATCGCTCGGGCGCGGTCCACATGGGCCTGGAGGGCGCTTCGCGCGGCGGGTGAGGCGGGGCGGACCAGATGCGTTCGATCAGGTGCGTCGTGGTGACGGTGTGTCCGCCGTTGGGCAACAGGGTGGCCGGCACGGCGCGGCACTCGTCTCCGCGCAGGCGCACGGGGACACCGTTCATCTCGACACCGAACTGTCCCGGCGGCCTCACCCGGAGCCCGCTGACGGTGTGTCCGTCCGTGGTCCGGCGGGTTCGCGTGGGCGCTCCACTGCGACGTTCGGCCGGGTCGCTCGGGGACACGGCACCATCTCCCCTGCGAAGTGGGCGCACGCAGGACTTCGACTGACCACTGTGCCCCCTGGTTTCAGAGTGCCTTCTGAGCTGGGATATCGCAATTGGGACTCTGGTACTTGCCGCTTCGCCTGTCCCTTGGAATCCTGGATTCTCCCGCTTTTTCCTGTCCCTGCGTTGACTCTGCACCACGACCGAAAGAAACTTTCCTCCATGGCGGAAAATCCGAAACATGTGAACGGACAACCGGAGACCCCCGACGTCTCCGCGCCGCCCGTGCCCACGACCGTGTTGCGCATCCGGTCGCTCCTGCCCTCCCTGGCCCCCGCCGAGCGACGAGTCGCCCAGCGCATCATCGACGATCCGGAGCGGGCGGCCGCCTCCTCCATCACCCAGCTGGCCAAGGACTGCGCCACCTCCGAGGCGACGGTGATCCGGTTCTGCCGGACCATCGACTTCAGCGGTTACCGGGAACTGCGTCTGGCACTGGCCACCGAGGCCGGGCAGGCGCGCGGTGCGCGTTCGGTCTCGCCGGAGCTGTCCAGTGACATCAACCCCGACGACACCCTCGTCACGGTGGTCCAGAAGATCGCCTACACCGACGCACGCGCGGTGGAGGAGACCGGTGCCGCCCTGGACGTGGAGGTGCTGCGCACTGTCATCGACACGATGGCGGGCGCCCGGCGTATCGATGTGTACGGGGTGGGCGCGAGCGCTTTCGTGGGCGCCGACCTGCAGCAGAAGCTGCATCGGATCGGGCTGACCTCGTTCGCGTGGTCGGACGCGCACGTGATGCTCACCAGCGCGGCCCTGCTGGGCGAGGAGGACGTGGCGATCGGTATCTCCCACAGCGGTACGACCATCGACACCGTCCAGGCTCTGACCGAGGCGGGGCGGCGCGGGGCCGCGACCGTGGCCATCACGAACTTCCCCCGGTCCCCCATCGGCTTCGCCGACCACGTACTGACCACCGCGGCACGTGAGACCACGTTCCGGTCGGGTGCCACCGCGAGCAGGCTTGCACAGCTGACCGTCGTGGACTGCCTGTTCGTGGGGTTGGCGCAGAGCCGTTACACCGACAGCCGCACCGCCTTGGAGACCACCTTCGAAGCGGTGCGGGGACTGCGGTTCAACGATGAACGCAGGCGCCGCCGGGGCGAGGGCCCCGGCGGCAGGAGCACGGACGCAAGCGACGGCTGACCCGGTGGGCGTCGGCCCCGCCGTCGGGTTTCCTCCGACCGCGGGGCCGGGACCGACCGCGGCACTGGCGGAAAGGAACGGACGCGGGTGCGGACCGAACAGGAGAGCGCTGTGCACGACGACGGGCGGGGTGTCATGGCCGAGGGCGGGGGTGCCCCTCAGGGGGCCGACGTCGCGACCTCCGGTGGGAGGGACGGCGAGGCCGTGATCGTGCGTGCGCCCACGGAGGAGCGCAACACCGGCACCTATGACATCGACCTGCTTCCGGCGTTGGACGTGCTGCGACAGATCAACGCCGAGGACGTCATGGAGATCGGAAG
>CALGOD010000131.1 GCA_937957845.1 uncultured Nocardiopsis sp. | reverse complement strand
ATCCCGTCGTCTCGGAGAAGAACCGCTTCTGCGGTAACTGCGGGGAGAGGGTCGGACGCTCCCGGGGTGACCGGCCCGGCCGCACCGAGGGCTTCTGCCCCGGCTGCGGAACCCAGTTCTCCTTCACCCCCAAGCTCTCCCCGGGGGACCTGGTCGGCGGACAGTACGAGGTGCTCGGCTGCCTCGCCCACGGCGGTCTGGGATGGATCTACCTGGCCCGCGACCGCAACGTCAACGACCGCTGGGTGGTCCTCAAGGGCCTGCTCAACTCCGGCGACGCCGAAGCGCACAAGGCGGCCGCCGCCGAGCGCGCGTTCCTCTCCGAGGTCGAGCACCCCAACATCGTCAAGATCATCAACTTCTCCCAGCACCCCGATCCGCGTACCGGCATCCCCGGCGGCCACATCGTCATGGAGTACGTGGGGGGCAGGTCCCTGCGCGAGCTGCTCGTCGAGCGTCGTGAGGAGGGATCCGACGCGGTCCTGCCCGTGGACCAGGTCATCGCCTACGGCCTGGAGGTCCTGCGGGCCCTGGGCTACCTGCACTCCAAGAACCTTCTCTACTGCGACTTCAAACCCGACAACGTCATCCAGAGCGAAGAGCAGATCAAACTCATCGACCTGGGCGGCGTACGGCGCATGGACGACACGGTCAGCCCCGTCTACACCACCCCCGGTTACCGGGTGCCCGAGGACGAGCTGCGCGACCCCGGCCCCAGCGTCAGCGCGGACCTGTACTCGGTGGGCCGTGCCCTGGCCGTGCTCAGTTTCCGTTTCAACTTCCTACGCGAGCACCCGCACAGCATCCCGCCGCGGGAGACGGTGCCGCTGCTCCAGCGCCACGAGTCCTTCGACCGGTTGCTGCGTCGCGCCACACACGCCGAGCCCGAGCTGCGTTTCCACGACGCGGGCGACATGGCCGACCAGCTCACAGGTGTTCTGCGCGAGGTCCTGTCCGATCTGGAGGGGGTGCCCCACCCGGCCCCCTCGAACCTCTTCGGCGGGGAGAACTCCACCATCGCGGGCTCCGGCCACGGTGCGCACGAGGCCGACCGCATGCTCGCCCCGCCCGCGCTCACCGAGGCGGCCGCGCTGCTGCCCGCGCCCCTCATCGACCAGACCGACCCGGCCGCCCGGCACCTGCACGGCTTCGAGGCGCTCCCGCCCGAGGAGCTCATCCCGGCGTTGCGCTCCATGGCGGAGCCCACCCCCGAGACCCTGCTGATGCTGGCCCGCTCGCTCATCACCGTCGGACGTCACGGCGAGGGCATGGACGCCCTCCAACGCTTCAGCGAGTTCAGCCCCGGCGACTGGCGCACCATGTGGTACCTGGCGGTCGCCGAACTGAGCACCGGCCGGTTCCACGACGCCCGTGACCACTTCGACGAGCTGTACGACCACCTTCCCGGAGAGGCCGCGCCCAAGCTGGGCCTGGCCTTGGCCTGCGAGCGCACCGGCGAGTACGACATCGCCGCACGCCAGTTCCAGACCGTGTGGAGCACCGACCACTCCTTCGTCAGCGCCGCGTTCGGGCTGGCCCGCATCCGCCTGGCACAGGGGAACCGGGCGGAGGCCATCGCGGTCCTGGACACGGTTCCGGAGCTGTCCAGTCTCCACGTCCACGCCCAGACCGCGCTGATCACCGTGCTCGCGGCACGGAACGGGGGCACCGCCGCCGACTTCGTGGAGGCCGGACGGCGTCTGGAGCGGGCCGGCCTGGACAGCGAGTCCGCGGACCTCCTCGCGGCCCGGATCCTGGAGTCGGCCCTGGTCTGGCTCGGTGCGGGAGGCCGGGCACAGGACGGGCAGGTGCTGCTGGGAGGGCCGCTCACCGAGGAGGGGGTGCGGACCGACCTGGAACGCCGCTACCGCGCGCTGGCCCAACGCGCCGTGGTGCGCTCCGTGCGCTACGAGCTCATCGACAGGGCCAACTCCCTGCGCCCCGTGACGCTGCTGTGAGGATCGAGGAAACGGCGATGACCAAGGTGTGGAACTGCCCCGCCTGCTCGGACAGGGTGACCGAGGGAGACGTCTTCTGTGAGGGATGCGGCCGCCCCCTCCCGAAGGACGTCGCGGCCGCGCCCGAGGAACACCCGGATTCGGTGCCCACCGCCCCCCAGACGAGCCTGTCGGGAGTGATACCGGCCGACGCCGGTCCCGCCTTCGCCGATGGTCCGGACCGGGAAAAGTCCGACGGGGGCGAACGCCCTGGCATGGTGCCGCCGGAGGGGGCTCCCACGGCACCACAGGTGAGCCTGAACGCCGCACGGCGGGGGGACGACCCCTCGGGCGCCCGGCCGGCGCGGCGTGACGGTGGGCCGGGAGCTTCGCGGCGACCCCAGCGACCCGAAGCCGACGACGTCGTCTCCGACTGGCCGCCGCCCGCCACCGGCAGCAACCCGGTACGGCCCACCAACCCGGAACTGTGCGTGTGGTGTCCCGGTCGGGTGGAGGACGGGTACTGCCGGACGTGCGGTCTGCTCCAGCCCACCGGGCGCGACCACGTCGAGGTGCGCACGCACGCGGCCGTCGGCGTCAGCTGTCCTTCCAGGCGCACCTCGAACTCCTGCACGCCATCGGCGTCCGCGAAGCTCAGAATAGACGGCGCCCAATGCACGCTGCCGACGACCTGTAGCGGAATCTGCGAAGCAAGGCCGACACCGACACCCGCGCCGATACCGATCGCGCCGATTTCTTGGTCAATGTCGTCCAGCTTACCTGCATACCCCTTGACGCCCACGAAGGCGTTCAGCGACGGGCTTACGCGGTTGATCGAGCGCAGCCCCACGCTTCCGATGATGTCGTCGTCATTGTTGAACAGCACGGAGCCGAACACCTGCCCCCGCCCCATGCCCAGGGCGTCGGTCTCGCCGATGTAGCCGATCTCGGCGATATCGTCGCTGAGGGAGAGCTCCAGACCGTTGGCCTGCACTGCTGCCGGGGCCACCGCTACCGCAGCGGCGAGAGCAAGAATTGAACGTCGCATGCTATGTTTCCTTTTACGTGTTGCTGATATCCGGCTCTGAAAGCGCACTCGCGCCTCATGCCTGACGTTCCCCGCGGCATGCCGGG
>CALGOD010000130.1 GCA_937957845.1 uncultured Nocardiopsis sp. | reverse complement strand
GCGGGGACCATCCCCGCGTGCGCGGGGAGCACGGTACCGGAGGCCTTGGCCAAGCGGTCGTCGTGGGACCATCCCCGCGTGCGCGGGGAGCACCCGTGACGCCCGGCGACGTAGACCAGGTAGCGGGGACCATCCCCGCGTGCGCGGGGAGCACGCCCCACGCGCCGCCCCGTGTGGTTCAGACTTGGGACCATCCCCGCGTGCGCGGGGAGCACAAGTTTTTGACCAGGCCAAGGGCACACTACAGGGGACCATCCCCGCGTGCGCGGGGAGCACAGTCACTGACCTGCGAACTTACCACCGGCGGACAGCCATTTTTCCAACTTCTTGAAAAACAGACATTTCACCCGGGCACGTCAGACCATGCTCACCTGACGCCTTCCTACCGCACTGACGCCTCACCTGGCCACAGGGCTCTTGTTCCGTCCGTGTAAGGCCCCGGCTCACGACCGACCCCCTCGAAAACGCGAACCATGTGGCGGGATCTTTCCGTCTGGCGCGCCGTCCGGATACGGGGGTCCCCTCAAGGCGGAAGCTCAGAGCACGGCCTCACGGATGAAGCGGGCCAGCGGGATGGGATCGCGCTTGAGGGCCTCGCGGACGCCCCCCGCCACCTCCGCGGCGTTCCCCCTGACCGCGGCGGCGAAGCGCTCGTTGAGGGTGTCGATGTACCGGTCGCTCCAGCCCCGGTCGGTGGCGCGGAAGTAGAAACCCGCCTCGTCCACGCTCTTGAAGCGCCACACGGGGCTCTCGGTTCCCCTGGTCTGCTTCACCACCTCGCGGAAGGTCAGCGCCTGCGGACCCGTGAGCGTGTACTCCCTGCCGCCGTGGTCCTCCAACAGCGCCGACACGGCCGTGTCGGCCACGTCACGGGCGTCCACGAAACTGACCTCGGTCCTCTTCTTGACCGGAAGTTCGAGGCGGCCGTTGCGCGAACGCGCGAGGTCCGCGAACGTCCCCTCGGTGAAGTCCTGGAAGAGCCAGTTGGGCCTGATCACGGTCCAGCGGTCGAACAACTCCTTGGCCCGCACCTCCGCGGCCCGCTGGTCGGAGTCCGAATGCGCGTGTTCGGTGCCCATCGCCGACATGACCACCACGTTGGCGACACCGGCCTTGGCGGCCTTCTCCAGGAAACCGGCGACCCGATGTCCGAGTGAGCGGCCCACCGGTGTCACCACGAAGATGCTCTCGACACCGCCGAGCACCTCGTCCCAGTTGGAGGTGTCGGTCCAGTCCAGGCGGGTTCTTTCGGTACGGGAAGCAGCCGTCACGGGCAGACCGCGGCTTCTCAGCTGAGTGACAACGCGTCGGCCCACCATTCCGGTGGATCCTGTGACCAGAGTGCTCATCGGTTACACGGTACCGACGCTCGGTACCCGACCGGTCCCGAACCGCCCTCGCGATCGCGTTCTCAGGCCCGCGCGCGGGGCCGTAGCGCCTCCGTTCCCAGTGCCAGGGCCGTCGGACCGCCACACCCAGGTCGGCGACGAGTTCGTGGCCCTCGAAGAAGGCCACTCTCGCGATGGCGAGCCTGTGGAGCGAGTCGAGGACGATTCCCAGGAACGGCTGGTGCCAGAGATGGTCGATGGCGCCACTGATCCCGACGAGGAAGAGCAGCACTCCGAAGCCCTGAACGATCTTTCGCCTACCCCGACGCTAAGCTCCGAGTCCCCTCCGCACATCGGCCGATCGGCCGGCGATCCCGGTGTCCGACGGCGCGCACCCGTGGCGGTTCCGACCGTTCTCGTGGGTAGGCGGGGGGACGACGAATCCGACACAGGAGGACGCAGTGACCCAGATGTGCGACAGCGACGACTACCCCGGTGTTCTCGACGCCGTCATGGAACGGGTGCGGTCACACATCGGTGAGGGGAGGGTGGCCGACTACATCCCCCAGCTGGCCGAGGTGGACCCCGATGAGTTCGGATTCGCCGTGGCCACGGTGGACGGCGAGCTGTACAGCACCGGAGGACACGCCGCCACACGTTTTTCCATGCAGAGCATCACCAAGGTGTTCACCCTGGCCCTGGTGATGAGCATCTCCGGCGGCGAGGTGTGGAAGCGGGTCCATCGCGAACCGTCGGGGACGTCCTTCAACTCCCTCTACCAGCTGGAGTTCGAGGGAGGCATCCCCCGCAACCCCATGATCAACCCCGGCGCGCTCATCGTCACCGACCAGCTGCTGACGGACACGGGCGACGCCTTCGGCGCCCTACAGGAGCTGCTGTGCGCGGAGACGGGCGACCCCGACCTGCACGCGGACGACTTGGTGGCCGACTCCGAGGACGAACACGGGGACCGCAACCGCTCACTGGCCTATCTCATGGCGAGCTTCGGCAAGATGCACAACCCGGTCCCGGAGGTCCTGGACCACTACTTCCGGCAGTGCGCGATCACCATCAGCTGCGAGGAACTGGCCAAGGTGGGACTGCTGCTGGCACGCCACGGCAAGCGGGCGGACGGCTCCCGCCTGCTCAGCACGCGGGAGGCTCGCCGCATCATGGCGGTGATGCTCACCTGCGGCACCTACGACGCCGCCGGCGAGTTCGCCTACCGTGTCGGTCTTCCCTGCAAGAGCGGGGTGGGCGGCGGCATCCTCGCGATCGTGCCGGGCAGGTGCTCGGTGGCGGCCTGGGGGCCCGGACTGGACGGCAAGGGCAACTCGGTGACGGCGGCGCTGGCCCTGGAGGCCTTCACCGACATCACCAAGTGCTCGGTGTTCTGAGCACTCCCTCTCAGGACGCCGGTTCGAAGCTCTGCGCCATCCGGTCCAGCAGCGCGTGGTTGGCCTCGGGGTCGTCGTTGTCGATCACCAGGAACAGGGCGTAGCCCTTGTTCTCGGTGTGGAAGCCGCGGTTGATGGCGTGCCTGCGCCCGTTGCCGAAGGTGAACTCCCAGTCCGCGGCGCTGACGTAGTCGTCGGCCCAGCCGCCTTCCACGTCCCGGATGCCGATGAGCGAGTAGCCGTCGAAGTTGCCCCGGGCGGAGGGTTCCAGGGCTCGCCAGTCGTCTCCCGCGTCGGGGTTGGGGGAGTCGGTCTGGTCGATCTGGAGGTAACCCCCGTCCGGGTTGAGGAAGAAGACTCCGCCGCTCCGTCGCTCCATCTCCCAGTCCTCGGGAACGTCCACGGAGAACCCGCTGGGGTCCTCATGGCGGACCAGGAAGTCCCACTCGTCGTCCTCGGGCTCCTCCGACGCCTCGTCCTCCTCCGCCCCGGTGTCCTCGGCGTCCTCGGTCCCCTCCGCGTCCTCAGGAGCCTGCGAACCGGCGTCCCCGTCGGACTCCCCCGACGGGACCACGGCCTGCTGCTCGGAGCCGTCGACGAGCCCCGCGCCGGGGTCCCCGGGGCGGTTCATGCTCATCAGGACACTGGTGGTGGCGCCCGCGATCAGCAGCACGAGCGCGGCCGCGGCGATCAGCAGGGGCCTGAGGCGTGAGGAGGTGCGGCCTTCCTTTCGTGAGGCGTCCGCGATCGCAGCGGGGGCGACGGGCTCGGCGGGCTCGGCGGCGGGTCCCGGCTCGACGTGGACGTCCGATCCGGTCTCCTCCGGCTCCGGCGGCCCCTCGGCCGGCACGGTCTCGGCCAGGGCCGGAACGGTGTCGGGAAGACCTCCCTCGTCGTCCTGGATCTGCCGCAGCAGGGCCCGCACCTCGTTGGCCGACGGTCGGTCCTCCGGGCGTTTCTCGCACAGTGCCTCCAGGACCGGGCGCAGGGGGCCGGCGTTGGCCGCCTCCGGCAGGTCCTGGGTCACGATGGCGGTCAGCGTCGCCATCGGGGTGGGCCGCTCGAACGGCAGCCTCCCCTCCACCGCCTGGTAGAGGGTGACGCCCAGGGCCCACATGTCCGAGGCGGGGGTGGCCGCGTTCCCGTGCGCGACCTCCGGCGCCAGGTAGCTCGGCGAACCGATCAGCAGACCGGTACTGGTCAGGTGGGTGGAACCGTCCAGGTGCGCGATGCCGAAGTCGGTGAGAACGGCACGGTCGTCACCGGCGATGAGCACGTTGCCCGGCTTGATGTCGCGGTGCACGATGCCTCCGGCGTGCGCCTCGGACAGGCCCGCGGCCATCTGCTCCCCGATGTCGGCGACGCGCCGGACGGGCAGCCTCCCCTCCTGCCGGATGAGGTCTCCCAGGGAGGGTCCCCGGACCAGCTCCATGACGATCCATGGGCGGCCGTCCTCCTCCGCCACGTCGAACACGGTGATGATGGTGGGGTGGCTCAGCTGTGCCGCGCTGCGCGCCTCGCGCAGCATGCGGGTGCGCAGCACCTCGATCTCGTGTACGGGCAGGTTCGGTGGCGTGGTCAGCTCCTTGACCGCGACCGGCCGGTCCAGAAGGGTGTCGGTTCCCTCCCAGACCCTGCCCATGCCACCGGTTCCGATGACCTCGGCCAGGCGGTACCGGTTTACCAGGAGACGACCGGAGTCGGCTTCCGAACTGTTCATGTGGGCGCGATTCCTCTGGGGGGAAGGCAGGCTGGAGGCACGGGGGAGGGTGGTGCGGGGACGCACCGGACACCACGGGGTGGCCCCGGGTCCCTAGCGAGTCTAGAAGTCGGCGGGCACTGCCGGCGCTCTCCGCCACGGTGGTATGTGTGTTCCCCTGCACTCCGACGCTCCGCGAGAAGCCCCGGCCCCCGAGGCTCCCTCCGCGAGGACGTCGACGCGAGGGGCCCGGGACGGCGACGGGCGGTCACGACCTGCGCAACGCTCTGACCAAGGACCTGGCCAGGGAGGACAGGCCGGGACTCGCGGAGTCGGAACGTTCGTCCTGCGAGGACCGGGGCGGTCCGGGGACGCCCTCGTCGGGGTCGGAGGGCGGGGGCGCCTGCGGGGAGAACTCGATCGGAAGTCGCACGGGAAGCCAGGACAGGGTCGACATCTGCCAGCGCAGTTCCTCCGGTGCGACCGCCTGTCGCACCCCGGGAAGCCGGGTGAGCAGCACGCGCACGGCGATGATGGCGATGGTGACGGCCTCCTCACGGGCCGGGCAGCGGTGCGGTCCCGCGCCCCATGCCACGTGCGCCCGATTGGTGGTCTCCTCCATGCGCTCGGCGTTCTCCTGCGCGAAGAAGTGGTTCGCCGCGGCGAAGCCCAGCAGGATGGGCGAGCCGGCCTCGATCACCCGTCCACCCTCGATCGGTACGTCCACACGCGGGTAGATGACCGGATAGTTGGTGATCGGCGGGTCCTGCCACAGGACCCGGTCCATCAGGTCGTTGAGGGTGGCGTCGGACAGGGAGGCCACGCCGTGCGCGGCGGGGTCGGACAGCGCCGCCCGCAGAGCCGCGTTGATCAGGTTCGCGGTCGGCTCGTTGGCGGCGGCGACGACGAGGAAGAGCTGCATGATCACCTCCTCGTCACTCAGGGCCGCGCGGTGCTGGAGCAACCGGGTGGTGAGGTCGTCGCCGGGGCGCCGATGCTTGACGGTGATCAGCTCGGACAGGACCCTCTCGGCCTCGTCCCTGGACTTCTCGGCGTCGATGCCCAGCCACATGTTGCGCATGGCCGTGACGAAGCGGAGCCCCTGGGACTCATCGAGCCCGAGGACGTCGTTCATCACCAGTAACGGCAGCATGCGCGCGTAGTCGTTGAGGGCGTCGGCCTCCCCCCTCGCGCAGAACTCGTCGACGAGCCGGTCGGCGTAGTGGGTGGTGATCTCGCGCCACCGGTCGGCGTCGATCGCGCCGAGGGCGTCGGTGATCGCCCTCCGGTAGCGCTGGTGTTCGGTGCCGTCGACGAACAGGGCGTTCATGCGGGGCGCCATCATCGGCAGCAGGGGCGAGTCGGGGTCGACCCGCCCCTCGGTGAAGTCCCGCCACAGTCGGGAGTCATGGCTGAAGACGGTGGTGTCCCGGGACCAGGAGATGAGCGTGGTGTAGTCGGTGACCAGCCATCCGTGCACACCGGGTTCGAGTTCGACCGGGACCACCGGTCCGTGGTCGGCGCGCATCCTGGCGTAGACGGCGTAGGGATCGGGGATCGGCTCACTCTGGTACAGCGCGGCACGGGGACATCCAGAAGACACGGGCGACCTCGGTAGGGGGCAGCCGGATACGGGCGGACCCGTCCGGTCGGTTACTGGTTCGCGGGATTCTCTGGCGGGGTGACCGCGCGGTCGGACGTTCTCCGTCCTTGTGCGGCTTCGCGCCACCCTAGCGACCCGCCCCGAGGGAGCGCGAGACCCGGCACGCCCGTGCGACGGTGACGACGGGCCCCTCCGACCCCCAAGGACCCACGGCCCCGCCCGTGTGCACGCGGGCGGGGCCGTGGAAGAGGTCCGGGCTCAGACGGCCGTGGCGGTGTCCGCGCCCTCCGTCAGTGGACGGAAACGGCGCAGACGTTGGCTGTTGGTGACCACGAAGAGGCTGGACAGGGCCATCGCCGCACCGGCGATCATCGGGTTGAGCAGCCCCGCCGCCGCCAGCGGGATCGCCGCCGCGTTGTAGGCGAAGGCCCAGAACAGGTTGCCCTTGATCGTGGAGAGCGTGCGACGCGACAGACGGATGGCGTCGGCGGCGACGCGCAGGTCCCCCCTGACCAGGGTCAAGTCGCTCGCCTCGATGGCCGCGTCGGTGCCGGTGCCCATGGCCAGTCCCAGGTCGGCCTGGGCCAGGGCGGCGGCGTCGTTGACCCCGTCGCCGACCATCGCCACCGTGTGACCGCGCTCCTGCAGCCGTCGGATCGCCTCCACCTTGTCCTCGGGCAGCACCTCGGCGATCACCTCGTCGATGCCGACCTCGTCGGCCACCGAGCGGGCCACGGTCTCGTTGTCGCCGGTGAGCAGGACCGGGTTCAGACCCAGTTCGCGCAGGCGCCGGACGGCCTCCGCACTGGTGGGCTTGACCACGTCGGAGACCACCAGCACGCCCCGGACCCTTCCGTCCCATCCGACGACGATCGCGGTCCTGCCCTCGGCCTCGGCGGCCTTCCTGGCGCGTTCCAGTTCCTCGGACGGCTCCTGTGCCCACTCCCGCAACAGGGAGGGTCTTCCGACCAGCACGGTGTGACCGTCGACGGTCCCCCGCACACCCTGACCCTCGATGTTGACGAAGTCCTCGACCTTCCCCGGTTCGCCGATCCTGTCGGCGGCGCCGGAGGCGACGGCCCGGGCGATGGGGTGTTCGGAGGCGTTCTCCAGCGCACCCGCCAGGCGCAGGACCCGCTGTTCGTCCTCACCGTCGGCGGCGAACACGTCGGTGAGGGTCATCCGGCCGGTGGTGACGGTCCCGGTCTTGTCCAGCACGATGGTGTCGACGCCGCGGGTGGTCTCCAGGACCTCCGGGCCCCGGATGAGGATGCCGAACCGGGCTCCGCGCCCGGTGCCCACCATCAGGGCCATGGGCGTGGCCAGGCCCAGGGCGCACGGGCAGGCGATGATGAGCACCGCGACGGCCGCGGTGAAGGCGGCCGAGGCCGGCGCACCGGTGCCGAGCCAGAACACGAGCGTGCCGAGGGCGATGAGGATGGCCGCCGGGACGAACACACCGGAGACCCGGTCGGCGAGCCGTTGGACGGCCGCCTTGCCGTTCTGGGCCTCCTCCACCAGGCGCGCCATCTGGGCGAGCTGGGTGTCGGAGCCGACCCGTGTGGCGCGCACGACCAGGCGCCCGCCGGAGTTGACGGTGGCGCCGACCACGAGGCTTCCCGGCGAGACCTCCACCGGAACGGACTCACCGGTGAGCATGCTCATGTCGACGGCGGAGGTGCCCTCCTCCACACGACCGTCCGTGGCGATCTTCTCGCCCGGACGGACCACGAACAGGTCGCCCTCGACCAGTTCCGTGGCGGGGACGCGCCGTTCGGTGCCGTCGCGCAGGACGGCGACCTCCTTGGCGCCGAGTTCGAGCAGGGCGCGCAGGGCGGTCCCCGCGCGGTGCTTGGAGCGTGCCTCGAAGTACTTGCCGAGGAGGATGAAGGCGGTGACCCCGGCGGCGACCTCCAGGTAGATGGCGGACGAGCCGTCGGTGCGGGCGATGGTCAGCTCGAAGGGATGCGTCATGCCCGGCATTCCCGCGGTGCCGAGGAAGAGCGCGTACAGCGACCACAGGAACGCGGCCGTGACCCCGAGCGAGACCAGGGTGTCCATGGTGGCGGTGCCCGACCGGAGGTTCTTCAACGCGGCGGTGTGGAAGGGCAGGGCTCCCCAGACCACGACGGGCGCGGCCAGGGTCAGTGAGGCCCACTGCCAGTAGGTGAACTGCAGCACGGGGAACATCGCCATCGCGATGACCGGCACCGCCAGCACGAGGGAGACCACGGCGCGCTGCCGCAGGGCCCGCACCGGGTCGTCCTCGTCCTCCGCGGTCTCGGCCGTCTCCTCCCGGGGCACGACCGCGCCGTAGCCCGCCTTCTCCACTTCGGCGATCAGGTCGTCGGTGTCCACCGGCTCGCCGTCGAAGACGACGTTGGCCTTCTCGGTGGCGAAGTTGACGGTGGCGGTCACACCGTCGATCTTGTTGAGCTTCTTCTCGACCCGGTTGGCACAGGCGGCGCAGGTCATCCCGCTGATCGACAGTTCGACCGACGTCGCGCCGGGTGCCGTGGCTCTGGTGGTACTCATCGATCTCCCGGATGTCCTTGGCTGTGCGTCGAAGCGGTGTCTCACTCCCCCGCCCTCTCAGGCGCGAGGCCCGGGACCGCGCGGTCACCCGCCGGCCGGCCGCTCGGGGAGGTCGCGAGTCCGCCTCAGCCCCGGACCTCGTATCCGGCCTCGTCGATCGCGGCACGGACCGACGCGTCGTCGACCGGACCCTCGCTGGTGACGGTCACCTTCTTGCTCTCGAGGTCGACCGCGACGTCGGTGACCCCCGCGACCTCGCCGACCTCCTCGGTGACGGCGTTGACGCAGTGTCCGCAGCTCATACCGTCCACGGTGTAGACAGAGGTGATCGTGGTGTCCATGGCGCCTCCTGGGGCACGTGTGTCGTTCCGGCCCCCCACGGGACCGTCCTCCCGAGGAACCACGATACCCCTTGGGGGTATCTGGATGTCAAACGACCCCACCGTCGCACGGCCCTTCCGGGCCCAGGTCACAAAAAAGGGACGCCCCTGCTCGGACGGGGTCCACCCTCGTGCGGCGGGTTCCGAGGCCGCGCCGGCGTCGACCGCCCCGTTCCGACGCACATCCCGGACCCCACAGTACCCACGGGGGGTACCGGACATCCCATGACACGCCTGGCCACGGCGCCGGAGCCCACTTTCGCACGAGCGCCCGGGAACAGGCTCCGGGCCCCACCGAAGACGCCCGCCCCTCCCCCGCCATGGCAGGCCGAAGCGCCCTCCTCGATGGTTCGCGGAAGGAGGGTTCCAAGAGTGCGGACGGGGGAGGGAAGGGGGTTCGAAAGAAGGGGCTACTCGGGCTTGAGCTCCAGTCGCGCCACCAGGCGCTCACTCGTGTGGTGGTTGTTCAGGGTGAATCCGGCCCGCTGGAACATCTCCACGGTTCCCGTGTAGACCTCCGCGCTGGGCGCCCGCCCCCCGGCGGTGTCCACGGGATAGGCCTCCAGGACACGGGCCCCGCCGGCGCGGGCGTACTCGATCGCCCCGTCCAACAGTCTGCTGCCCAGGCCACGCCTTCGTCGTCGGGGCGGCAACCAGAAACAGACCAGCGCCCACACACCGGGTTCGCGGGGGTCCGCCGGGCGCAGGGAACGCGATCGCGACAAGCGGATGTAATCCTCACGAGGGGCCACGGACACCCAGCCACAGGGGCCGTCCTCGTCATAGGCGAGCAGGCCGGGAACCCGCCCTTCCAGAGTCAGACGGCGCAACTCCTCCTTGTTGTCCACCCCGCGCCTGGAACGTTCGCAGGAGACACTCGCCGTATGGTCCTTGGCGCGCCTGCGAAAGAACGTGCACCAGCAGTGCCCGTACGCTCCGGTCGGTCCGAACAGGTTTTCCAGGTCTTCCCACCGCTCGGCGGTGGCGGGCTCGATTGAGACGATGGACATCGGACTCCCTCGAAGAGACACACGGGCCGCCACAACTGTGATGCAGAACACTAGCGATTATTAGCCGTGACCGAAAGGACACGGATGCACGAAAACGCAATGACTGTAGGGGTTTCGTCACAAAGGCCATAGTTTGCGAAGCTCGGGGCGGAAGGCACACGGTCCTCCGCCCCTCACACGGCCGACCCGTCCGGGCTCAGGAGGAGACCTCCTCCTTGGCGGCAGGCTCGGTCCTTCCCGGCTCCCAGCACTCCACGCCCCTCAGGCCGGGCAACCGGTCCCGCGTGAACACGGGGTCCAGGCCCTGGCGGCGCTGATCGGTGTAGTCCTTGAGCAGCCGTGCCGCGACCGTGGCCAAAGGCGTGATGGCGACCAGGTTGACCAGCGCCATCATGCCCATGGTCGTGTCGGCCAACGTCCAGACCAGGTCGAGCGAACCCAGCGCGCCGAGGAAACTGGCGGCGAGGAAGACGAACTTGTAGCCGACCATGACACCGTGGCTGTCGGTCAGGTACTCCAGGTTCGACTCGCCGTAGTAGTAGTTGCCCAGCACCGACGTGAACGCGACCAGGATGAGGATCAGCGTCATGAGGTGCAGCGCCCAGGGCCCCAGCGCGGAGGTCACCGCGATCTGGGCCAGGTCGCCCTCCACCTGCTGACCGGTGCCCCCCTCATAGCCGATGAGGATGATGAAGGCCGTGACGGAGCAGACCACGAGGGTGTCGAAGTAGACGCCCAGGGTCTGCACCAACCCCTGCTTGACGGGGTGGGTGACCGCGGCGCTGGCCGCGGCGATGGGGGCCGAACCGAGTCCGGCCTCGTTGGAGAACATGCCCCGGCGCACGCCCTGGACGATCACCGTGGCCAGTCCGGCGGCGGCGAACTCCCGGACGCCGAAGGCGTGTTCGAAGATCAGCGCGAACATCGCCGGGATCCGCTCGAAGTTCATCCCCACGATGACCACGCCCATGACCAGGTAGATCGCGGCGAAGGCCGGGATCAGGGCCTGGGCGGTGTTCGCGATGCGCCGGACCCCGCCGAAGATCACCAGCGCGGTGACCGCCACGACCGCCACTCCGACCAGGACCGACAACCACATGCCCGAACCCGTGCCGAGGGAGTCGGAGGAGTTGGCCACGGCACCGGCGATCGTGTTGCTCTGCACCGCGTTGAAGACCATGGGGAAGGTCAGCAGGAGGACGACGGCGAACAGGACGCCCATCCAGCGCTGCCCCAGACCCCGCTCCATGTAGTAGGCGGGTCCGCCCCGGTAACCGGTGGAGTCCCGGACCTTGTACAGCTGGGACAGAGTTGACTCGGCGAAGCTGGCCCCGGGGACGACCAGCGCCATGAGCCACATCG
>CALGOD010000129.1 GCA_937957845.1 uncultured Nocardiopsis sp. | reverse complement strand
GTCCCCTCCCTAGAACTCCGTACACTGTTCGAAGTACGATCGAACGTCGTACGGCGTTTACGTCGGAGAGAGGCCCCTGCCCGATCGCCCGCCCGACCACCCGCCCGCTCCTCGCATGTCCCACCTCGGCCGGGCCCTGCTCATGACCGCGTCCGTCACCCTCATCGGCCTGCTCGCCTCCCTCGCCACCGGTTCATCGCCCGACGCGACCGAAGACCCCGGTTCGTCTCGGGCCCTGTTGACGCGGGGTCTGCTCACCCTGGTGCCGGTGACGGCTCTGCTCTGGGCGGCGTGCCGTTTCCTGGACCGCCGACCGATGCGCGCCCTCGTGCTCACCACCGCCTCTCCGGTCTGGGCGGGTCCGTTGACCGCCGTGCTCGCCGTCACGCTCGGCTCCTTCCTGGCCCTGGGCGCGGCCGTGACCCTGGGCGGGGCCGACGTCGACAAGGACGTGCTCGCACAGGCCATGGCGACCGCCGCCGTCATGGTGCCGTTGCTTTTGGTGGCCCACGTGCTCCCCGAGGAACTGGTCTTCCGGGGTTATGTGCTCCACCTCCTGGGACGGCGGCTCTCCCGGGGGACGCTCGTCCTGGCCCAGGCCGCCCTGTTCGCGGTCTCGGCCGCCCTCGTCGGCGGCACCCCCGGAGACATGGCCGGGCTGTTCCTCTTGGGCGTCCTCGCCGGCGTTCTGCGCACCACCACCGGTGAGGTCTGGACGGCCGTGGCCGCCCGCACCGCCCTGATCGCCGTGGGCCTCCTGAGCGAGGGGGTCGACCTGGGGCCGACCGGTGCGCCCGGGCCGTGGGAGGCCCTACTGTCCTTCGCGCCGGTGCCGGCCGTGCTCTGGGCCGTGCACCTCCTCGGCTCCCGCCTCCCCGGCACCGGATCCGACCTGTCCGCCCACCCCGCGCCCGGACCTCGCCGCGAACTCGTCCAGAAGGGGATCCTGTACGACGTCGGCTCCACGTACGCGCCCGGCCAGCACACCCGTGAGCGGTGGCGGACGGAGGTGGTGGACGAGGAGATGAGGGTGATCGGCGAGGACCTGCACTGCACCGCGGTGACCGTGTTCGGTGAGGACCCGACGAGGTTGGAGGAGGCGGCCCGTCTGGCCCTGGAGCGGGGACTGTTCGTGTGGTTGCAGCCCCGGCTGGTCGACGCGGCCCCCGCGGAACTCGTGTCCCTCCTGGACCGGACCGCCCAGGCGGCCGAACGGTTACACCGGAAACACCCCGCACGAGTCGGCCTCAACGTCGGATGCGAGCTCAGCCTCTTCGTCAGCGGAATCCTGCCCGGCCGCGACTTCTCACGGCGCACCCGGGCCCTGGGACTGCTCTTTCCTCTGCTCCCCCTGTTCAACGCACGCCTCAACCGACTGCTACGAGAGCTGACGGGCACCGCCCGTGCCCGTTTCCACGGTCCGCTCACCTACGGTTCGGGCACCTGGGAGAACGTGGACTGGGAACCGTTCGACGTCGTCGGCGTCGACTACTACCTGGACGCCTCCACCCGTGGCCGCTACCGCCAAGGGCTGCGTGGGCTCCGCGCCCACGGCAGGCCGATCGTGGTCACCGAGTTCGGCTGCTGCTCCTACCAGGGCGCCCGCGAAAAGGGCGGCGCGGGGTCGGACGTCCTGGACTGGAGCGACCTGCACGACCGACGCGTCAGGGGCGGGTACGTGCGCGACGAGCGTGTGCAGGCCGACTACATCGACGAGCTTTTGGACGTGTTCGAGACCGAGGAGGTGCACGGGGCGTTCGTGTGCATGTTCATCGAGGGTGACTGCCGTTACTCCCCCGACCCCACCCGGGACTGTGACATGGCCTCCTTCGGGATCGTGCGTCCGCCCTCGCTGGAGTCGGGGCTCTCCCCCGACGACGGCCACTGGGAACCCAAGGCGGCCTTCCACACCCTGGCCGAACGCTACGCCCGAACGTTCCCCGTCGAACCGGCTCCGAAGGATCGCCCCTCCTGAGACCGCCATCCGAGCCCACCGTCCACCGTGGTGGGCGACCGCGGGATCACGGAGCCTCATGGCGCGGTCGAGCCCGCGGGCATGCCGCGAACGCGCCCGAGCCCTCCACCCCGCTCGGGGAACGGGATGGCCGGAACCGACGAAGACCTCAGAGCGCCTCCCCCTCATCGGACGCGAACGCACATGTGCGGAGGGATATCGCCATCGTGCCCCCGAAGGAACGGGGGTGAAACCCTGAAGGCAGATGCTCCGCCCACCCCAGCAGGACGAACAGAGCCGGAAGGAAGAACAGAGAATGATCGACGTCGCGTCAGCCGCATCCGACACCCCCGGATGTCAGGGGGACCACATCTTCCTGGACAGCGCGGGTTCGTCTCTTCCACCCAGGCAGGTCGTCGACGCCGTCGTCGACCACCTTCGTCGGGAGGCGGAGGTCGGGGGATACCGGGCCGCGCAGGAGAAGGCCGAGGAGGTGGAGAGCGGCTACTCCGTCTTCGCCGACCGGTTGGGATGCGCCCCCGAGGAGATCGCGTTCAGCGACAGCGCCACGAGGTCCTGGCTCTCCGCGTTCCAGGCCATCCCGCTGAGGGAGGGCGACCGCATCCTGATCACCGAGATCGAGTACGCGGGCAACGCCATTCCGATCCTGCGCAGAGCGGAGTCCGTCGGGGCGAGCGTGGACATCGTTCCCTCACTCCCTTCGGGTGACGTCTCCCTGTCGGCTCTCCACGAGCTACTCGATGAGCGTGTCAGGCTTCTCTCCCTGGTGCACGCGCCGACCAACGGCGGCCTGCTCACCTCGTCAGTACGAAAAGCGGCCGAAGCGGCACACCAGGTCGGCGCGTACGTCCTCTTGGACGCCTGCCAGTCCATCGGCCAGGTCCCCTGTCGGGCCGACGATCTGGGAGTCGACTTCATGACGGGGACCGGCCGTAAATGGGTGCGCGGCCCTCGCGGAACCGGTTTCCTCTACGCCAAAAGGTCCGCCCTGCACGACCTGATCAGGGACAACGTCGATCTCAGGGGCGGATGGTGGATCGCCCCGGACCGCGTGGCCCTGCGCGACGACGCCAGGTCGTTCGAGCTCTGGGAGCACAGTGTCGCGGACCGGCTGGGTCTCGTGGCGGCCGGACGATACATCCGGGAACTGGGGATGCGCGAGATCCACTCGGCCGTCCAGAACATCAGCGGTCGGCTCCGCGACGGTCTCTCACGGATCCGGGGCGTACAGGTGCACGACCTGGGCCAACGGCGTTCGGGGATCGTCTCGTTCGGTGTCGAGGGGATACCCGCTTCGGAGGTCGTGGACCTGCTGCGGCGAAGAAACGTCACGGTGACCGTGAGCCGTGCCCCGTCGACGCTGATCGACATGTCGCGTCGCGGGCTGGAAGAGGTCGTCCGAGCCTCTCCTCACTACTTCGTCGCGCCCGAGCAAGTGGACACCACCGTGGAGTTCGTTCAGGACGTCCTGAACGGAAGGGCACCCGCCGGGTGACGGGATGAGCCGTGGCCTCCGCGTCGGAGCCGGGAAGTCGGTCCCACCGTGAGCACGTACCGCGCCGGATCGTCCGCCCCGGCGCTCCTCGTGAACGCGCGCCCCGCCCTCAGGGACGCGCTCGTGGAGGTCGCGCGACGTCCGAGGCCCGAGGAGGTCATGACCTGGAGCGAACTCCATGTTCCGACACCGAGGCCCAGCCCCGGGCCGGGACGATGCGCCCCTACGGCCGGGGACGCAAAGAGCACGGAGCGCCCTGACGAGCCACCTCCAGGGCGACGTGGCGCCCTACGAGCCCGACACCGGACGTGCGAACCCACGCCCGATACGTCCTCGTGGTGACAGGGACACCTGAGGCGACGAACCCATGGCGCCCTTGTCACCACAGATCCGATGGCCCTACCTTGTGCACTGTTCACGCACTACCAGGTGGGAGAAAAATGAAGATCCTCGTCGTGGGCGCCGGAGCCGTCGGCGGCTATTTCGGCGCACACCTGGCCCGAGCCGGACTCAACGTCGACTTCCTCGTACGTCCCGCCCGAGCCGACTCGCTGCGCGAGCGCGGCCTGCTCATCCGCGACGTGGACGGGAACTCCCACGCGGTACCGGTGTCGGCCGTCACCGCCGACCAACTGGAGGCCGGCTACGACCTGGTCCTGGTCACCGTGAAGTCGTACGGGTTCGAGGCCGCGCTGAAGGACCTGACCCCGGCCGTGGGACCGCGCACCGTGGTACTGCCCTTCCTCAACGGCATGCGCCACATCGACACCCTGGTCGACCGCTTCGGCGCCGAACGGGTCTACGGCGGGGTCGCCATGGTGATGACCCGGCTGCGCGCCGAGGCTGAGAGCGTCGAGATCGGCACGATGGGCGATCTGCTCTTCGGCCCGGTGAGCGAGAACCCCACCATCACCTTGGAGGACGTGCGCGCCGCACTGGACACCGGAACCTACCAGGCCACGGCGGTCACCGACATCCGGCAGCAGCTGTGGAACAAGTGGGTGTTCCTGGCGACCTTGGGAGCGTGCACCTGCCTGATGCGCGCCCCCATCGGACGCGTCAACAGCGCCCCCGGAGGACAGGAGTTCACCTCCGGG
>CALGOD010000128.1 GCA_937957845.1 uncultured Nocardiopsis sp. | reverse complement strand
GGTGCGTAGAGTCGGAACATCAGTGGTCAGGCGAGGGGGAGCTGATGTCAGACCGGCGGCGTTACTGCTATGTGTCCGGACTGAGCCTCGGTGTTCCGGCTCTGGAGGAACTGTGCGCACAGGGGCGCCCCCCGGACCTGGTGGTGTCCTACCCGGCCGAACTCGCGCACCGCTCCGGATACCTCGACTACGAGGCGGTCACCCGCCGACACGACCTGCCACATCTGAGGGCGGCCGACATCGACTCCGAAGAGGTGCGTGAAGCCCTCACCAAGCACGGCATCGACCTGATGGTCGTCGCGGGCTGGTCGGAGTGGATCGGAGAACACGTCCTGTCCCGGCTCTCCCTGGGCGGGGTCGGACTGCACCCCGCGCCGCTGCCGGTCGGACGCGGTCGTGCGCCCATTCCCTGGACCATTCTGCGCGGCATGCGCTCCAGCGCGGTCACCCTCCTCCACCTGGGAGGGGAGCCGGGTTCCGGCGACATCGTCGACCAGGCGTGGTTCGACGTGGCCTCCGACCTCACCGCCACCAGGTTGTACGAACACGTCGGCCAGCTGCAGACGGAACTGCTCGTACGGCATCTGGAGGGCCTCTTGGAAGGCACCGCGCCCCGGCGCCCACAGACCGGACACGCCTCGGTGTGGCCGGGTCGACGTCCCAGCGACGGCCGGCTCGACCTCACCGCGGCCGGAAGCGACGTGGACCGGATGGTACGTGCGTTGGCCGACCCCTACCCGGGCGCGTTCGCGATGTTCGGCGGTGCGCGGATCACCTTGTGCGCGGGGCGACTGACCGACCGGATCCGAGGAGGAGCGCCCGGACAGGTGGTCGCGGCGGGAAGGAACCGACAGTGGGGCGTCACCTGCGGCGACGGGACCGTGTTCGTGCCCGAGGCACTGAGGGTGGACGAGGGGGTGAAGGCCGAACCGGCCTCGCTGGCCATGTTCCGGCCGGGTGCCTTCTTCGACGTGCCCTCCGCCCCTCAGGTGGAGGCCACCCGCGGGGTGCCCCTCCCGGGGCAGACGGAGGGTACGGTGAACGGATCGGCGCTCCCGTCCAAGCACACGGTGGAGCGCTCGACGTCGCTCGGTCCCGCCTCCGAGCGGGGCGCGGTGCCGGGACCGCGTTCCTCATCCGAACCGGACGCCGCGGCCGACACCGCCATGACGGGGGACGGCAGAACCGACGG
>CALGOD010000127.1 GCA_937957845.1 uncultured Nocardiopsis sp. | reverse complement strand
TCCACGTGGAAGGAGACATCGATCTGGCCGGGGTAGGTGAGCAAGGGTTCGGCCCATCCGGCGGTGACCTCGCGCGGGTAGCCGGTGACGATGAGGGTCTGGCATACCCCACCCTCGATGTCCAGGTGGCGCGCCCCGACACGGATCGCCGGGCCGCCCAGCTCGGGCGAACCAAACCGTTCCCTGAGACTGCGGAAGATCATCAACGGCTCTCCTTGTCGGCGTCGGTGTCCGTGAATTCATCGAGAGCTGGGTCGGAATCGGTCAGGCGTGTGCCCGGAGCGATCACCGACGCTCGCAAGACCTCTTCGGCTGCGCTGCCGTCCAGGACCTGGGTGCGGATGCCGAGAGCCGCCAGACGGTCCGCGGTGCCCTGCGCCGTGCGCAGCAGAGCAGGCCCGACCCTGCGGACACTTCCGGCCGCGGTGACCACGACCACCACCTGCTGGTGGGACAGCTCGTGTGTGGCGGCTATCTGCTGAAGGAAGTCGGCGTGTGCCATCGCCGTCTGGGCCAGTGCCGGATGCGGCAGGCGGTGGGCGTTGTCGTACAGCATCGCGGTGAACTCGCCCAGGTCGGCGCTGCGCCGCTGAACGAGGATCTGCACCGGGTCGGTCAGCGCGTCCAACACTCCGGCGAAGGCCGCCAGCACCTGGTCCTGTTCACGCCCCGAGGCGAGTTGGAAGGGCAGCGTGGTGCAGGCGATCATCACCGCGCACCGATCCCGCAGGTCGATCACACCCTCCGTGGAGATCGCCGATGCGGGAAGCCGCAAAGGCGCCAGCCGGGGCCCGCGCCGTAGACGCAGGGCCCAGCGGGGCAAGCGCGGGATACCCCCCGAAAAGGCGGGGACCAGGTGCTTGGGTACGCAGAACCACGCCAGGGCGCTGGCCGCGACCTGCTCCAGCCCCTGGCCGTCGCGCTCTCCCAGGGTCAGGGCGATGACCACCCCCAATACCGGAGAAAGAGCCAGGGCGAACAGCCACAACGGCACCAGGCCGCGCAGCAGCAGATAGGCGCCCCAGGATCCGGCCAGCACCGGGGCCAGGAGCAGGCACTGGCGTGCGGTCAGGTTGAACAGGACCGGTTCGGGTCGGTCGATGTCGGCGGGGATACGCCCCCGCCACGCGGACACCTCATCGGAGGCCACGGGTACTCCCTTGGTGCGTTCACGGTCGGATGATCACTTGTCGTTCCGGGCGGGGCCAGGCGGAGGAAAAAGCCCGTACTGCTTCCACACGCGTTTGGGGCTGGGGAACAACGCTCTTTGCCCCTTGACGTGCGGCGGTTTGTTCCATGTCAGGGGCGGCATGTCGGGAAGGTGCCGCGGTCCCGCAGAGGGCTGGGGAGCAGGTGCGGGCAGGCCCAGGCGCTGTGTGGTTCGTCGGCCGGATCCGCGGACCGGAGGCGGGGTCGGCAGCCCTCCTCGGCGCCACCGGCGCTGGGGCGGTGCGGCCGGTGGCGAGGGGTCCGGTGGCGGGGCCGGGCGTGGGAACAGCGCCTGTTGGCCGATCGCGGGTGAGCCGGGCATACGGCCGATCTCCAACTCTCGCCGCAGGGCTGCGGGCGGGACCTGTCGTGGTGGCGGTACCGGAGGAAGGGCTCGCGGGCCGAGCAGCGCGAGTGGGCCCCGTGCGTCGTTTCTGGCCCAGGCGGGGCCGCCAGTGGGACCGAGATACCTGCTGGCGGGGCCGATCCCGGGTGTCGGTCCTGGGCCCGGTGGACGTGGTCCGGGGTGGTCTGTGCCGGGGCCGGGGAGCGCTCGCCGGGGTCCTGCTGTGAGGTCCGCGGCGGGCTCGGGTGGGTCATGGCGGGCCCGGGACCACCACGCTTGGGGCTGCAGCGGCTGCAGTCCCGCCTTTGGTTTGGGTGTGTGGCGGGGCAGCGGGCGGCCGGGGGTGCGCGGTGAGAGGAACTGCCATCGCAGCGACGAGGCCGGGGCAGCGGGCAGGCGCATCCGACTGACGGATCTGAACGCGAGTATCCAGGCGATGTTCTTCAGGATCGCGGCGATAGGTGAGGTGCCCGGGGTGGGCTGCCAGACCAGCTTCATCACCCATGAGCCGACCCGGATCTGCACATACAGCAGTACCAGCAGCAGCATGATCTGCATCAGCCAGTCGGCGTCCCCCACCTGCCCGTCGCCGGGTGCGGCAAGGACGCTGCCGGCCAGGGTGATGGCGTGTTCGGTCCCGGCCCCGGTGTCCAGGACCATGGCGGGAGCGGCGGTCTCGCGCAGCGATCCGAAGATCGTCATCTGCCCTTCGAAGAACAGCCTCGCCATGGCGATGAAGACAATGGACTGGGCGATGGGGATCGCGCACAGACCGGCCATCGCCTTCCACCACAGCTCCGCGAGCCGGTTGGTCTGTGGCAGGGCATGGAAGATCAACAGCATCGGGGCGGCGATGGTCAACACGATGGCCATGCAGATGCGCACCGCTTCGGTGACCATCCAGACCACCAGCAGCACCACGACCACGGCCAGGAGCAGGATGGTGAAGACCAGTGCCTCCTCCAGGATCACCCCCATCCGGTCGCGGAGGTTGACCGCTGCCTCGTGGGCGTCGATGCCCTCGGCACCGATGGCCGCGGAGAGCTGGTTGGAGGCCCGGATCATCTCCCTGGCCACCCACAGTGAGAAGTTCGACGCCACGAAGGCGAACACCGCGCGGGGCAGGATGTCGGCGGCCGAGTAGCGGCTCTGCACGCTCTGATAGCCCATGGCCACCACCCCGCCCGCCACGATGAGCAGCACGAACAAGATGTTCGAGGTGGTCAGGATGCCGTTGTGCAGGGCCTGCATGCCCGGGGTCGGCTCCGGGGTGTGGAAGGCTTTCTCCGCCAGCCAGCCCAGCGCGATAACTCTTCCGCTTCTCCCGGTTTATAAATGTAGTAGGGCAATTTCAA
>CALGOD010000126.1 GCA_937957845.1 uncultured Nocardiopsis sp. | reverse complement strand
ACACACGGACCTGAACCGTGCGCGTCTACCGTTCCGCCACCCGCCCGAGTGACATGTATGCAATTGTGTTGCCAGGTGATCCGGGCTCTCCACCCCGTCCTCCCTGGCGACATGGATAAGGCTAGCACGGTCTGGAGGTGGGCCGCACACGCGTTCCGGCCCTCCCAGGATCGACTCCGCGAGACCCTTCCCGGGGTGCGGCTGAAACCAGGGGCCCTCCGGCCCGGTTACGATCGTCTACACATACGAAGTGGAGTACAAAGGGAGGTACCTCGTGGGAGTGCTCCAACGCTTCGAGCGCAGGCTTGAGGGCATGATCGAAGGCACCTTCGCGATGGCTTTCAAGTCCGAGCTCCAACCGGTCGAGGTGGCCAGCGCCGTCCAGCGCGAGATGGACGAGCGGGCAGCGATCGTCGCCCAGGGTCGTACCCTGGTTCCCAACGACTTCATCGTCGAACTCGCCACCAGCGACAAGGAGCGGCTGGAGGTCTACGCCGACAGCCTGGGGCAGGAGCTTTCCAAGCTGGCACGCGACTACGCCACGGAGCAGGGTTACTCCTTCGTGGGCCCGGTACGCGTTCACTTCCGGTCCGACGAGAGCCTCAAGACGGGAAGGTTCCGGATCCGCTCCGGTGTCGTACGAGGCACCATGGTCAGCAAGGACGGTGAGGTCCGCAAGCCCGTCGGCGATCCTGTTCCCACGGGGGGGCAGAGTCAGTCCGGTCGGCCGCGCCTGCTCATCTCCCCAGGTGGAGCCACCGCGGAGGGCAGCATCGCCAGTCACGGCATGCAGCAGTCCTTCGAACTGACGACGCCGGTGACCCTCCTGGGTCGCGGCACCGACTGCGACCTTCGCCTGGTCGACAACGGCGTCTCCCGCCACCACGTGGAGATCCGTCTGGACGGCGACGACGCGATCCTCGTGGACAAGGGGTCCACCAACGGGACCTTCGTCAACGGACAGCAGGTCAAACAGGCACGCCTGGTGGACGGCAGCAGGATCAGCCTCGGCCGGACCACGATGACGTTCCGCCGCGACTAGAGGACCCGGCGGAAGCGACCGATCAGACCCGACAGGACCGCAACCAACAGCGTTCCGTCGGCGTCTGACAGGTCGAAAGTCCAGGCGGGCCGAATACGGACCCGCTGTCGGATATCCGGCCGGGAGGGTAGTCTCCGCGAAGACCTGACCGATCGGGCACAATGGCCGCGGCTCAGCACCGCGACCAGCGACCTGGGAACTCACCGCAAGAAGGTGGGGAAGACACGGTGGCGGCGCACGACCAGCCACCCCGGCCGAAGCACGACAGGGGCTGAAGAGCAGTTCGATGTCCAACTTGACCCTCATATTGATCAAGATCGCATATCTTGCGGTGCTTTGGCTTTTCGTGCTCACTGCGGTCGGTGTGATCCGCACGGACCTCTTCGGCCCATCCAAGAAGAAACCGCGGCGTAAACCCCGCCCCGCCCCGCGGCCCTCCCCCCGCCGGGGCGCACCCCTTTCGTCGCACTCCCCACGGCCGTCCCGTGGCCGCCGCAACGAGCCGACCGCCCTGGTCGTGACCCAGGGCTCCCTCAAGGGGACCAGTATCGCCCTGAGCACCCAGCCCATCCTGATCGGACGCGCCCCGGACTCGACCCTCGTCATCAGCGATGACTACGCGTCCGGACGCCACGCGCGCGTCTACTCCGAAAACGGCCGCTGGTTCGTGGAAGACCTCAACTCGACGAACGGCACCTACCTCGGCCAGCAGAAGCTGAACCGCCCCCAGCCCATCACGGTGGGTCAGCCCATCCGTATCGGCAAAACCGTCCTGGAACTGCGCAAATGACCATCGCTCTCCGATACGCGGCGTACTCCGACGTAGGATGCCTCCGCGAAGGCAACGAAGACTCCGGCTACGCCGGCCAACACCTCCTCGCGGTCGCCGACGGCATGGGCGGTTACGCGGGCGGTGAGGTGGCCAGCTCCATCGCGATCTCCACGATTCGGCGTCTCGACTCCGAGGTGACGAGACCGGACGAGATGGCGGAGGCCCTCCAGCACGCGGTCGAGCAGGCCAACGCCTCCCTCTCGCGCAGGATCATGGAGGAGCCCCAACTGGAGAACATGGGCACCACCCTGACGGCCATACTCTGGTCCGGTCCCCGGGTGGCGCTCATCCACATCGGCGACTCCCGCGCCTACCTCCTGCGCGGTTCCCGCTTCGAGCAGATCACCCACGACCACACCTTGGTGCAGACCCTGGTGGACGAGGGCAAGATCACCGAGGAGGAGGTCGCCACCCACCCGCAGCGCTCCCTCATCCTGCGCGCCCTGGACGGCAAGAGCCCTGTGGACCCCGACATCTCCATGAGCGAGGCCAAGGCCGGCGACCGCTACCTGCTCTGCTCCGACGGACTCTCCGGAGTGGTCAGCAAGAAGACCATCCACGAGACCCTCGCCGCCGAGCCCGACCCGAGCACCGCGGCCAAGAAGCTCATCGACCTGGCCATCCGTGGGGGCGGCCCCGACAACATCACCGCGGTCATCGCCGACGTCATCGAGACCGAGACCGACCGCGAGGGCCCCACCCGCTCCGCACAGGTCGTCGGCGCCGCCGACCAGCGCCGCGAGATCCTCGACCAAGGCGGCGACACCCCGGCCAGGAGGGCACAGGAACTGCGCGGGGCCGGCGACACCGCAGAGATGGACCCCGTGCGGGACGACGACCTCGAGAAGGACTCCTACGGCACGGCGGACGACGACTACGACGACTACGAGGCCCCTCCGACGGCCCGACGCGACCGCCCCGGACCGGAGGCGGAGTACCGCACCAGGCGTTGGTGGCCGATGGTGCTGGTGTTCGTCGTCCTGGTCGCGGTCATCGCGGGCGCCACCTACTACTTCGGCCGCCAGTACGTGGACGACCAGTACTACGTGGGCCCCTCCCCCTCCGGGGAGACGGTCAGCATCTACCAGGGCATCAACACCGACATCGCCGGGTTCAGCCTGTCAGAGGAGCTCGAGGACACCCGGATCCCGCTGGACTCCCTCCCCGAGTCCGACCGTGACGCCTTGGAGAACACCCTTCCCGCGGAGAACCTGGACGACGCGCGCGAGCGCGTCGACATGCTCCGCGAGAGTTCGTCGACCGAGGAAGGAGCGGGGTGAGCCGGTGTGAGTAGTACTTCCGCGCCCGAGGCCCCGACCGCGCTGCCGCCGGTCAAGAGGCGCAACGCCGAACTGGTCCTCATCATCTTCGCCATCGGCATCACCATGGCGGGTATCGCGCTCGCGGGCATCAACCTCACAGGTCGCGTTCCCGCCGCGATGTGGACGGTGGGCCTGACCTTCGGCGCCCTGTCCGCCGCCGCGCACGTGGCGATGCGGTTCGTGGCGCCCTACGCCGACCCGCTGATCCTTCCCTGCACGCTGGTCCTCAACGGCATCGGCGTGGCGATGATCTGGCGGATCAGCGCGGCCGGTGTCGAGGACATCGAACGCGCGGGTGTCGGCATGCAGCTGGTCTGGACGGCCGTCGGCCTGATCTTCTGCTTCCTCATCATCATCTTCCTGAAGGACCCCCGAGTCCTACAGCGCTACACCTACATCAGCGGGCTGGTCGCGATCGTGCTGCTGATGCTCCCGGCCATCCCCGGTCTGGGCAAGGAGGTCTACGGCGCCCGACTGTGGATCGGCATCGGCTCCTTCACCCTTCAGCCCTCGGAGTTCGCCAAGATCGCTCTGGTCATCTTCCTGGCGTCTTATCTGATGAACAAGCGCCAAGTGCTGCAGATCGTGGGCAAGCCGATCAAGATCGGCCGTTTCACGCTCATCGAACTTCCCAGGGCCCGCGACATGGCGCCGATCCTGGTCGGCTGGCTCCTGGCCATCGGCATGCTCGTACTGCTGACCGACCTGGGCACCTCGCTGTTGCTCTTCGGCACCTTCCTGGCCATGTTGTACGTGGCCACCCAACGCTCCTCGTGGGTCACCATCGGCCTGGCCCTGTTCATGGTGGGCGCGTACGTGGCCTACCTCGTCTTCTGGCACGTCCAGGCCCGCGTGAACATCTGGATCAACACCTTCGACCAGGACGTCTACTACCAGGTCGGCGGCAGCGAACAGCTGGTGAAGGGCCTGATCGGCATGGCCTACGGCGGGCTCTTCGGCACCGGGCTGGGGGCCGGCGAGCTGCACAGCACCTTCGCCTCCGACAGCGACTTCATCCTCGCCACGGTCGGCGAGGAGCTGGGCCTGACCGGACTGCTCGCCATCCTCATGGTCCTCGGGCTGTTGGTGGAGCGGGGCATGCGCATGGCGTTGGCCTCCACCGGTGTGTTCAACAAACTGCTGGCCAGCGGTGTCGCCTTCGTCCTCGCCTACCAGGTCTTCATCGTCCTGGGCGGGCTGACCCGAGTCATCCCGCTGACCGGTTCCACCACGCCCTTCATGTCGGCCGGCGGCTCCGCCCTGATGGCGAACTGGATCATGGTGGGCATCCTGCTCCGCATCAGCGACAACGCACGCCGTCCCGCACCACAGGCCATCCAGGACGAGGGCGCCACCCAGGTGATCCGACGATGAACACACCGATCCGCAGACTCAGCGTCTTCTCCCTGTTCCTCCTCCTGGTCCTGATGCTCAACGTCACCTGGCTCCAGGGTTTCCAGGCCGAGGCGATCCGCGAGGACCCGCTCAACACCCGTAAGTTCAGCGAGCGTCTGAACGAGGCACGCGGTCCCATCCAGATCGCCGGGGAGAACGTGGCCTACTCGGAGAACATCTCCGAAGAGGGCAAGCCCGCGCGGTTCCAGCGCCAGTACACCGACGGCGGCCTGTACACGCCGATCGTCGGCTCCTTCCGCACCTACGGCGCCTCGGGCATCGAGAACACCGAGAACTCGCTCCTGGACGGCTCCGACGACCGCCTGGCCGTGCGCAACTTCCGCGACATCATCACCGGACGTGAGCCGGAGGGCGCCCAGGTCCAACTGACCCTGAACCCCGACGTCCAGAAGGCGGGTTACGAGGCCTTCGCCGCCCTGGGCGGCAAGAACGGCGCGGCGGTGGCCATCGAGCCCGGCACGGGCGCGATCCTGGGCGCGGTGTCCTACCCCTCCTACGACGCCAACGACGTCGTCAGCATCACCGACACCGAGCAGGCCGTGGCGAACTATACGGCGTTGGAGGAGGACCCACGCCAGCCGTTGCTGAACCGGGCCCTCAACGAACGCTATCCCCCGGGCTCGACCTTCAAGGTGGTGACCGCGGCGGCGGCCATGGAGTATCTGGACGCGGGACCGGACAGCACCCAAGAGGCACCGGACGTGTTGACGCTCGGCCACGACCTGCCCAACGCCACCCCCGGCGGCACCTGCAACGGCGGGGAGCCCGACACCCTGGCCCACTCGATCCAGATCTCTTGCAACACCTCGTTCGCCAACTGGGCGATCGAGGTCGGCGGGGCCGGCATGGCCGAGCAGGCCACCGCCTTCGGGTTCAACCCCGAGGAGGAGCTCACCGTCCCGCTGTCGGTGACGCCGAGTCTCGCCCCCGTGGAGGAGGACCGCAACATCCTGGGCCGCGCCGGAATCGGCCAGTCCAACGTCGAGGCGACCCCGCTGCAGATGGCGATGGTCGCCGCGGGTGTGGCCAACTCGGGCGAGGTCATGCGACCCTACGTGGTGGACACCGTTCGTGACTCCGACCTGTCGGTGGTCACCCAGACCAGTCCCGAGAGCTACTCCCAGGCGATCAGCGCCAGCACCGCCGAGGAGCTCACCGAGATGATGACATTGGTGACCCAGCAGGGAGGCTCGGGCACCAACGCCGCCATCCCGGGCATGGAGGTCGCGGGCAAGACCGGCACCGCCGAGACCGGCACCGATCTCACCCACAACTGGTTCATCGGCTTCGCTCCGGCCGACGATCCGCAGATCGCGGTCGCGGTCGTGATCGAGTTCGGCGGCGGCAGCGGTAACGAGCTGGCGGCCCCGATCGCCCGTCAGATGATGGAGGCTGTGGTTCTGTAGTGAGCGCCTACGAGTCGTCTTCTCCGAACGGTTCCGGTGGACTCGCCGGAACCGTTCTGAGCGACCGTTACCGCCTGGAGGAGCAGGTGGGCTCCGGGGGCATGGGTACGGTTTGGAAGGCCACCGACACACTGCTCAACCGTCCCGTCGCGGTGAAACTGCTGCACCCCGCGCAGATGGCCGAGCCCACGGCCAGAGAGCGTTTCCGCACCGAGGGACGCATCACCGCAGGCCTCTCCCACCCGAGCATCGCCCAGGTCTTCGACTACGGCGAGGAAGACGGCCGTGCGTTCCTGATCATGGAGCTGGTGGTCGGCGATCCGCTCTCCCAGGTGTTACGGGAGAGGGGCCGCCTCGACACCGACCAGACACTGGACTTCGTCTGCCAGGCCGCCCAGGCGCTGGCCGCCGCGCACGCGCGCGGCGTGGTGCACCGTGACATCAAGCCCGGCAACCTGTTGGTCACCGCCGACGGCCGGCTCAAGCTCACCGACTTCGGTATCGCCCGAGGCGACATGTCGGTCACGCTGACCCAGACCGGCATGGTCATGGGCACCGCCCAGTACATCTCGCCGGAGCAGGCGTCGGGACGACCCGCGACGTCCTCCTCCGACCTGTACGCACTCGGCGTGGTGGCCTACGAGTGTCTGGCCGGGACCCCTCCGTTCACCGGCGACAGTCCGGTGGCGCTGGCGCTGGCGCACACCCGTGACGAGCCCCCCGAGCTACCGGAGGACATTCCCGACGACGTCGCGGACCTGGTGTTCCTGCTGTTGTCGAAGGACCCGGAGGAGCGCCCCTCGTCGGCCGGCGAGGTCGCGCACATGGCCGCGGTGATCCGGTCCGAGGCGGGTACCGGACCGCTGACGCCCGCCGCCGGGTTCGAGGGCATGGCCCCGACCGCGATCGTGGGAGCCGTGTCCGGCCCCGGATCCGGAGCGGTCCCGCGACGGACGGCCGGGCAACCGACCGTCCCCTCCCAACAGCGGGAGGACGCCTCCACCGAGAGCGAGACGAAGGAGCGTCGGGTCACCACACCCGTGGTCCTGGCCGCCGTCGGCGCGACGCTCATGATCGTCGCCGCGGTGGTGGCCGGTTTCCTGTACGAGGGCGCACCGGAGGCCGACAAGGTCAACTCCGTCGAGACTCCGTCCATGACCTCCTCTCCCTCTCCGACCGAGTCGGAGGAGCCCGAGGAGAGTCCGGTGGAGGAGATCCCCGTGATCCCCGACAACGGGAACGACTGGTCCACGGCGCCGCACCAGCACACGGAGAGCGAGAGTCCCCTTCCCGAGGACGAGGAGGAGACCTCTCCTCCCCCCGACAGGGACGAGGACGACGAGCCTGGAGACGAGACTCCCGACCCGCCGGATACCGGATCACCCGACCCGCCGGGCGGCGGGGACGACGGGGATCCTCCCCCCGGTGACAACGGCGGCGGAAACGGCGAAGGCCCCCCACCAGCAACGAGGCCATGAGCGACAGACGTTCAGGGTAGGCGGCGGCCCGCGGGCAGCCTCCGGAAGACACGAGGATCAGTACACGACATGTCCCAGCCCCGGCTCCTTGGCGGACGCTACGAGCTCGACACCATCGTCGGGCGCGGCGGCATGGCCGAGGTCTATCGCGCACGCGACCTGCGCCTCGATCGGCTCGTCGCGATCAAGACCCTCAGACACGATCTGGCCCGCGACCACGTGTTCCAGGCGAGGTTCCGGAGGGAGGCCCAGTCCGCCGCGTCCCTGAACCATCCGCACATCGTCGCGGTGTACGACACCGGTGAGGACATGGTGGACGGGGTGTCCATCCCGTTCATCGTCATGGAGTACGTGGACGGGCGCACCCTCAAGGAGCTCCTGGACGACGACCGCCGCCTTCTTCCGGAGCGTTCGGCCGAACTGGTCGACGGCATCCTCAACGCCCTGGAGTACAGCCACGACAACGGGATCGTCCACCGTGACATCAAGCCCGCCAACGTGATGCTGACCCGTAACGCCGACGTCAAGGTCATGGACTTCGGCATCGCCCGGTCCATGGGCGACGACCAGGCGACGATGACCCAGACCTCGCAGGTCATCGGTACCGCCCAGTACCTGTCTCCCGAGCAGGCCCGTGGGGAGCGCGTGGACCCGCGCAGCGACATCTACTCCACGGGATGCGTGCTCTACGAGCTGCTCACCGGGCGTCCGCCCTTCACCGGTGACTCGCCGGTCTCGATCGCCTACCAGCACGTGAGGGAGGAACCGGTTCCCCCCGGCGAGGTGGACCCCCAGGTCCCCGAATGGCTGGAGGAGATCACTCTGCGGGCGATGACCAAGGACCGCGAGGAGCGGTACCAGAACGCCGCGGAGATGCGCGCCGACCTCCAGCGCGGGCTTGCCGGGATGCCCACCCAGGCGGGCAACATGGCCATGGCCGCGGCCGGAGCCACGACCGCGATGCCGCCCGCGTCGGGGGAGCGTTACGACGACGGTTATGACGACTACGACGACGGCTACGACGACTACGAGGACCGTAAGAAGAACAGCGCGGGCAAGACCGCGTTGTGGGTCCTGCTCGCCGTCGGCGTCGTCGCCTCCCTGGCGCTGGTGTTCTGGCTGATGAACAAGCAGCCGCCCGGGCCGGAAACCGTCGCGGTACCGGACGTCGCCGGGGCCACGGTCGAGGAGGCCGAGGCCACCCTGAACGAGGCCGGCTTCGAGGAGATCGTCCACGAGAACCAGGCCGACGAGGAGGCCGAGGAGGGCACGGTCCTCGGGACCGACCCGCCCGGTGGTGACGAGGTGGAGGTCACCGAACAGATCACCCTGTACGTCTCCAGCGGACCGGACGCCGTCGAGATCCCGTCAGTGGAGGGGAAGAGCGAGGCCGAGGCCCGCCGGATCCTGGAGGAGGCGGGCTTCACCGATATCACCACCGACTCCAGGTCCGATGACAGCGTGGCCGAGGGCAACGCCATCGGCACCGACCCCTCCGCGGGGGAGGCCGTCACCCCCGACACTCAGATCACCATCCTGGTCTCGTCCGGCCCCGATGAGGTGCGGGTGCCCGACCTTGTCGGTATGACCCGGTCGGGAGCGGAGTCCGCGCTGGCGCAGTGGGACCTGGGCGCCTCCTTCTCGGAGGAGGAGACCGCCGAGGCCCCGCCCGGCACGGTCATCAGGCAGGACCCGGGCTCCGGCCAGTCCGTGGCTCCGGGCACGACGGTGAGCGTCGTGATCGCGACGGCCCCGCAGACCGAGGAGCCGCCGCCGGGTGGCGAGGAGCCCCCGCCGGGCACGGAGGAACCGCCCCCCGGCACGGAGGAGCCCCCGCCGGGCGACGGCACCGAGGAGGGGTTCGTCTTCACTCCCGGCCGACGGGACTGAGCGGAGCCGATGGGCCATGGAACGCCGCGGCGTTCCATGGCCCATCGGCCTTTTCCGAGGTACGGGCCCCGCGACGGTACGGCCACCGCCGTACCCCGGCCCACCGGTGACGGGGGCTTCACTCGGGGCGTAGACTGTACTTTCGTTGACGAACCGCCCCAAGCACTGGAGCAGCGACCGTGCCCAAGTCCCGCAGCGATCGCAAGAAGAAGGCCGTTTACACTCCGCCTCCTTCGAAGGAGAAGCCCAAGGTCAGTCCACGTTGGCTGGTCCCGACGATGCTGGGCTTCTTCATCCTGGGCATTGTCTGGATCGGGGTCTACTACCTCGCGGGTGCCCAGATCCCCTACATGCAGGACTGGCACAACTGGAACCTGCTGATCGGTTTCAGCGGCATCATCGTGGCGGTCATCCTGTCCACACGTTGGCACTGACCCCCTGCGGCCTTCGAGCGGGCGGTCCCGCCACGGCGGGAGCCGCTCACACGTAGGCCACCGCACCCCGCGGAACAGCATC
>CALGOD010000125.1 GCA_937957845.1 uncultured Nocardiopsis sp. | reverse complement strand
GCGGCGCCCAGCACGAAGTCCACACGGCATCCGCGCCTGCGCAGCGACTGGGCCAGCGGGAACAGCGGGGCGCTTCCCGAGCCTCCGCCCACCAGAACGCAGTTGACCGGGTCGCGCGGCAGAGGGAAGGGACGCCCCAAGGGACCGACCACGTCCAGCAGGTCCCGCGGCCTCCTCTCCGCCAACCAGGCGGTTCCGGTGCCGCGCACCGAGAACAGGAACTCGACGGTGCCGCCGTAGTCGGGTTTGACGTCGTGGATGGCGAAGGGGCGTCGCAGCAGCGTGCTGGAGTGGTCGCCGCCGACCGCCACCGACACGAACTGTCCTGAGCGGAAGCGTTCGACGATGCCCGGGGCGACCACGGTGATGGCGTAGTAGGCGTCCACCCTGCGCACGTTCAGCACGGGGCACCGGGCCTGCACCGGTCCGTTGTCGCTCATCAGGTCGTGGCGTCGGCGCGCTCGGTACCTGCGGACCGGGGCGCCGGCGCCGCCCTCCCCCCTGTGGAATTCCTGGTTGCCCTGTCCGACAACCGTATCGGCGGAGCGCCGCGGACACACACCGTCCGCGGCGCCCCGCGTCTCAGCGGAGCCGGCTGGCGTTGAGGCTCTGCGCGTGTTCTTGGAGGGAACGCACGCCGAGCTCGCCACGTGCCCGCGCCTCGATCGCCTGCACCGCGGCGGACAGGCCCTGCACGGTGGTCACGCTGGGCACGCCGCGCATCACGGCCGCGGTACGGATCTCGTACCCGTCCAGACGCGGACCGGCCTGCCCTGCGCCACCGAAGGGCGTGTTGACGATGAGGTCGACCCCACCGGCCTGGATGAGCTGCACGATCGTCGGCTCGCCGGCGGGACCGCTGCCCTCGCTGTGCTTGCGCACCACGGTGGCGTGCACGCCGTTGCGACGCAACACCACGGCGGTGCCCTCCGTCGCCAGGATCTCGAAGCCGAGGTCGGCCAGGCGCTTGACCGGGAAGATCATCGATCGCTTGTCCCGGTTGGCCACCGAGACGAACACCCGGCCCTTCTCGGGCAGCGACTCGTTGAGGGCCAGCTGCGACTTGGCGTAGGCCGGACCGAAGCTGGTGTCGAGGCCCATGACCTCACCGGTGGAGCGCATCTCCGGGCCGAGGACGGTGTCGACGCCCTCCCCCTCCTTGTCGATGAACCGGTTGAAGGGCAGCACGGCCTCCTTGACCGACACCGGGGCGTCCACCGGCAGGTCGCCGCCGTCGCCCTCGGCGGGCAGCATGCCCTCCTCGCGCAGCTGGGCGATGGTGGCCCCCGCCATGACGCGGGCGGCGGCCTTGGCCAGCGGCACCGCGGTGGCCTTGGACACGAACGGCACGGTGCGCGAGGCGCGCGGGTTGGCCTCCAGCACGTTGAGGACCCCGAAGGCGAGGGCGTACTGGACGTTGAGCAGACCACGTACCCCCGTGCCCCTGGCGATGGCCTCGGTGGAGTGGCGGATGCGTTCGATGTCCTCGCGGCCCAGGGTGATGGAGGGCAGGCTGCACGCCGAGTCACCGGAGTGGATTCCGGCCTCCTCGATGTGCTCCATGATGCCGCCCAGGTACAGGTCCCGCCCGTCGTAGAGCGCGTCGACGTCGATCTCGACCGCGTCGTCGAGGAAGCGGTCGATGAGCACCGGGTGCTCGGGGCTGACCTCGGCGTTGCGCTCGATGTAGTCGGCGAGCATCTCCTCGCTGTAGACGATCTCCATGCCCCGGCCGCCCAGCACGTAGGAGGGGCGGACCATGACGGGATAGCCGATCTCGTCCGCGGCGGCCTTGGCCTCGGCGAAGGAGTAGGCGGTGCCGTACTTGGGCGCGGTCAGACCGGCGGCGTCGAGGACCTTGCCGAACTCACCGCGGTCCTCCGCCAGGTCGATGGCCTCGGGGCTGGTCCCGATGATGGGCACCCCGGCGTCCTTGAGACGGCGGGCCAGACCCAGAGGGGTCTGGCCGCCCAGTTGGACGATGACGCCGGCGACCGGTCCCGCCGCCTGCTCGGCGCGCACGACCTCCAGGACGTCCTCCAGGGTGAGCGGCTCGAAGTAGAGACGGTCGCTGGTGTCGTAGTCGGTGGAGACGGTTTCGGGGTTGCAGTTGACCATCACCGTCTCGTACCCGGCCTCGGAGAGGGCGAAGGAGGCGTGGACACAGGAGTAGTCGAACTCCACCCCCTGACCGATGCGGTTGGGTCCCGAGCCCAGGATGATGATCTTGGGCCGGTCACCCGTGGGGACCTCGGTCTCCTCGTCGTAGCTGGAGTACAGGTAGGGCGTCTGCGCCTCGAACTCGGCGGCGCAGGTGTCCACCGTCAGGTAGACCGGGTGGATCCCCAGGGCGTGGCGCAGTTCGCGGACCACGTCCTCGCTCTTTCCTGTGATCTGGCCGATCTGGACGTCGGAGAAGCCCAGGCCCTTGGCCTCCCGCAGGAGGTCGGCGTCGAGCTTGGTCGCCCGGGCCAGGACACGGGCCGTCTCCTCCAGGCGCAGCATCTGGTCCAGGAACCAGGGGTCGATACGGGTGGCCTCGTGGATCTCCTCCACGTCGGCCCCCGCGCGCAGCGCTTGCTGGACCTGGCGCAGGCGGTGTTCGGTGGGGACCGCGGCCCTGCGCAGCAGTTCGTCCTTGTCGCCGGGCTCGCCCTCCCACGTCAGGCCGACCCCCGACTTCTCCAGGGAGCACATGGCCTTCTGCAGGGCCTCGGGGAAGGAGCGGCCGAT
>CALGOD010000124.1 GCA_937957845.1 uncultured Nocardiopsis sp. | reverse complement strand
CCGGGACGTAGTCCGGGGAGTTCGTCGGCGGCGTGCATCGCCGCGGGCACGAGGGTGGCCACCCCCAGGCCGGCGGCGGCGAAGCCCAGGACCGTGCCGGGCACGCTGGGGAAGGCCAGAGCCAGTCCCATGCCCACCACGGTGAGCAGGCCGCCCGCACGCGCCACCGCGCGCTGACCGAACCGGTCGACGCACCTGTCCCCGATCAGGCGTCCGACGAACTGGGCTCCCACGAGGGCGATGAAACCGCTCGCGGCCACGGCGGCCGAGGCGTTCAGCGAACCGGAGAGATAGACCGCGGCCCAGGAGTTCCCGGCGTCCTCGACCACGGTGCCCGCCGTGGCGATGAGCACCAGCGCGGCCAGGGTCCCCACAAGCCATGCGCGTGTTCTCTCCGGGGCGGGAGCGGGGGATGCCGGCGCCACGGGAGAGGCCGACTCCTCCACGGCCGGGGTCTCCGGCCCGGGCAGACACCAACGCAGGGCCACGACCGCGACCACGGAGAAGATCACGGCGCTCAGACCCAGATGGATCTGACGGGGCAGGTCCAGGGCGATGGCACCCGCGGCCATGACACCGCCGGTGACGGCGCCGATGGACCACACCGCGTGGAAGGAGTTCAGGATCGAACGGCCGTAGCGGCGCTGCACCCGTAGGCCGTGGGCGTTCTGCGCCACGTCGGTCAACGCGTCCATGGCCCCCGCGAGGAAGAGGGCGACGGCGAATCCCCAGAGCGTCGGCGCGCTCGCCGCCGCCAACACGCAGACCCCGGTCAGGATGGTGCCCAGGACCGCCAGGCGGGCCGAGCCCAGACGGCGGACCAGCACACCGGCCGCCAGGCCCGCGGCGATGGCCCCGGTGGGGAAGGCCGCCAGGGCCAGGCCGTAGGTGCTCTCACCCAGGCCCAGGTCCGCCTTGATCTGGGGATAACGCGGGATCAGGTTGGCGAACAGGGCCCCGTTGGTGAGGAACAGCGCGGCCACCGCTGTCCGTGCCCGACGTGCTCGTATGTCCGGGCCGATCGCTTCTTGCAGTCTCACGAGTACGAGCGTACACATGGAAGTGTACGAACGTACACATGGCTCTGGCCACTCCTCCCACCGCCCGAAAGCGGGTGACGGCCACGAGGATCGCCCGGTCCGGCCACCGGGGCACGACCGCTGAGGGTACGGTTCCTCCGATGCCCTCTGAGGTTCCCCCGCGCTCGTGCCTTCCCCGCTCGCGGGCCGGCGGAGGAACACGAAGGAAGGGGCCGACATCGGAAGGGTGTGCCCGTGTCCAAGCGTCGCCACGATCCCCACCGCCGCGACCGCATCGTCGAGGCCTGCCTGGAGGTCATCGCCCAGGAGGGGGTGGGCGGCACCTCGCACCGGAAGGTGGCGGCCGTCGCCGACGTGCCTCTGGGGTCGATGACGTACCACTTCACCGGAATGGACCACCTGCTGCGCGAGGCGCTGACCCGTTTCGGCACGAAGGTGAGCGACCGCTTCGAAGAGCGCATGACCAAGGCCGAGAACCGGGAGGAGGCCGTCCGCGAGGTCGTCGAACTCATCACCGACGACGTCTTCGCCGACCACCGCGACCTGGTGATCACGCACGAGCTCTACACTCTGGCCGCCCGCGATCCGTCCTACCGCGATATCACCAGGAACTGGATGCGACGAAGCCGAGCGGCCCTGGAACGACATTTCGACCCGCTGACCGCACGCATGCTCGACGCCCTGATCGAGGGAGTGACCATCCACAACGCCCTGGACACGACCCCCAAAGGCCGTGAGGAGGTCATCGAGGCGGTCGAACGCATCACCGCCCGCGCTCCGGAGGCCGGGAGTCCCCCCGCGGCACCCGACGGGGGAAGGCGCGGGGGCCGACCGGACGTAGCGGGGGGAAGCCCGGTGTCCCTCAGGAGCAGTCGAACCAGTGGTCGACGGGGCGGTCGGGGCATGACCGGCACTCGAAGACGTACACCCCGCCGGCGTCCCCCAACATCAGCCCCGTGGGGTCTTGGGCCGCCCTGCTCCGCTCGGACCGCCACGGATCCTCGATGCCGGCGGGTGGTCTGTCCTCGACCGGAAGCCAGGTACGCCAGGACGCCCCGTCGTACTCCCAACCGGTCACGGTGAGAAGGTGGTCCATGCGCTGTTCGCACCATCCGCAGTCCGGCCACACCGGTTCTTGGGTCCAGCCCGGATAGCCGCCCAGTTTGATCCCCGGGGCGCTTGCGAGATGGTAGTCGTAGTGCCAGCCTGTCTCCCGCTCGAGCCGGTCGAAACGCCCTCCCAGCGTGTCGGAGAGCTCCTCCGGAAGATCCCACCTCGGATATTCCACGACCTGTTCGGGGTGGACCACACAGGA
>CALGOD010000123.1 GCA_937957845.1 uncultured Nocardiopsis sp. | reverse complement strand
GAGGCGGTGTCCACCTTGGCCAAACTGCGTCGGGGCGCGGGTAAACCTATCGAGGCGGTCCCGGAGCTGATCGGATTGACGCTCGACCACCACTTCTACGAGAAGTTTCCTCCACACGGTCCCCACATCGAGGACGCGGAGGCCGCCGCCCACGAGGCGATGACCCTCTACGCCTTGCACCAGCAGTCCAAACGCGACCAGCGCATGCACCGACGTGGGAGGGACCTCGGCGGAGCCGTACGCCGTCTCATGCCCCCTGGCGACATCGACGAACCGCTGCGCAAGAAGTTCGTGCAGGCCGGAAGCGCGATCAACCACGCCACCCGAGCGGACCGGCTTCGGGGAATCGTTCAACTCCTGCGCGCAGGGGACGTTCCACTCGACTACGGCCTCCTCGCGGACCAGCTCTACGAGATCCGTACCCCCGCCGGGGCGGCCCGGGTCCGTCGAGAGTGGGGCCGCGGGTTCCAGGCCTACCGCCACGAGAAGAACACCGCGCCCGACGGTGACGACGAGGACTCCCGGATCGGCACCGTGGACTGACCACACAGCCCTCACCACCGCGCCACCTTCTTCGTGCCGTGCCTGTCGGCGCGCGCACCGACGAGACGAGGACAGACACCATGAACCGCACCATTCTCGACGTGCACGTGTTGCAGACCGTGCCGCCCAGCAATCTCAACCGTGACGACACCGGCGCCCCCAAGACCGCCCTCTACGGCGGGGTCCGCCGCTCCCGTGTCTCCAGCCAGGCCTGGAAGCGCGCCACCCGGCTCGCCTTCGACTCCCTGCTCGACCCCGAGGACCTGGGCACCAGGACCAAACGGGTGGCGGAGCTGGTCGCCTCCCGCATCCGCGAGATCGATGCCTCGATCACGGAGGCGGAGGCGCTCACCCTGGCGGCCGAGACCGTGCAGGCGGCCACCGGGTCCAAGATCGAGGTGCCCAAGCGCAAGGCCGACGCGGCCAAGAAGAAGGGTGAGAAGGAGCCCGCCCCCGAGTCCGCCTACCTGATGTTCCTCAGCGCCCGCCAGCGCGACGGCCTCGCCCGACTCGCCGTGGAAGGCCAGGAGGACATCAAGGCCTTCCTCAAGGACAAGGACAACAAGGCCCGGGCCAAGAAGATCGCCGACACCCGCCACTCGGTGGACATCGCCCTGTTCGGCCGCATGGTCGCCGACGGAGCCGACATCAACGTGGACGCCGCCGCGCAGGTCGCGCACGCCATCAGCGTCCACGCGGTGGAGAACGAGTCCGACTACTACACGGCCGTGGACGACCGTAACCCAGAAGAGGACACCGGCGCCGGCATGATCGGCACCGTGGAGTTCAACTCCGCCACCCTCTACCGGTACGCGGCCGTGGACGTGAACCTGCTGGGGAAGAACCTGGGGGAGGGGCTGCGCGAGGACGAGCCCGTCAGCGAACCCCTGCGCCGCGCGGTGGAGGCCTTCGTTCGCGGGTTCGTGGAGTCGATGCCCACCGGGAAGCTCAACAGCTTCGGCAACCACACCGTGCCCGACGCGGTGGTGGTCAAGCTGCGCGACGCGCGACCGATCAGTTTCGTGGGCGCCTTCGAGGCCCCTGTGGAGAACGGGGAAGATCGCGGTTTCGTCGCGGGCGCGTGCAGGCAGCTCGCCGAATACGCCGAGGAGATCGAGCGCGCCTACGGTGCGGGGGACGCCCCCGCTTGGGTGTTGCGGATCGGCGAGCGGACCAAGTCCCTGGCCGGGCTCGGAGACCAGAGCCCGAGCCTGGACGACCTGGTCGCCGGGGTCGGCGAGGCGGTGGCGCGACGCATGGAGAACGGCGCATGAGCGTGCTGCCCCTCGTCCTTGCGGGACCACTCCAGTCCTGGGGGTCGGCCTCGCGGTTCGCGCGGCGCGGCACCGAGTACGCCCCCACCAAGAGCGGTGTGATCGGACTGTTGGCCGCCGCGCAAGGACGCGATCGTACCGCCGACCTGTCGGACCTGGCCGCCCTGCGCTTCGGGGTGCGGGTGGACCAGCCCGGGACCCGCGTCCGCGACTACCAGACCGCCAAGCACCTGGTCACGGGCGTCTCCATGCCGGTGTCGGAGCGTTTCTACCTGGCGGACGCGGTGTTCGTCGCGGCCGTGGAGGGGGACCCCGATCTGGTGGGGGAGTTGTACCGGGCGCTCCGGTCTCCCGTCTACATGCCCTACCTGGGCAGGCGTTCGTGTCCGCCCTCGCGGCCTCTCGACCTCGGGGAACCGCGGGAGGGCCGGATCGAGGACGTCCTGGAGCGGCAGCCCTGGCAGGCGTCCCGGTGGTGGCAGCCATATAAATTCGTGAGTGGATCCCGCTCGCTTTGATATTTCGTTTTTTCATAATG
>CALGOD010000122.1 GCA_937957845.1 uncultured Nocardiopsis sp. | reverse complement strand
TAGCGCCACGGTTTCATCTGCTTGTCCTGCCTTCTCTCTTCGAGCTGCCTCAGGCGGCCAAGTCCACGACGGTGAAGTCGATCTCGTCCAGGGCCGGGTTGAACGCCTCCGGTTCGATCCCGAGCACGTCGGTGGCGTAGGCGCCGAACCGGGAGATGTGGGCACGCAGATAGGGGGAGAGCGCCGCGAGTTCCTCGGCGGTGATCGTCCACCCCTCCGCGATCAGGTCGCGGACGATGTCGGCGATGTCCAGGGCGTTGTGGAAGATGACCAGGTTGGCGAGCAGGGTGTTGAGCTTGATGAGCTTCTCCTGCTCGACGGGGTCGTTGTCGGCCAGCACCCCGTTGTTGCCGAACCTCAGCCACGCCGAGAAGGCGTTGTAGGACTCGACCTTGTTGGTGGCCGCGGTGATCCGCGCCCGCAGCGCCGGATCGGCCAGGTAGCGCAACAAGGCCACGGTGCGCACCGACCGGCCGACCTCGCGGAACACCTTGTAGATGCGGTTCTTGCGCGAGTTGGAGCGAAGGCGCCGCATCAGCGTGGCCGAGGACAGCCGTCCCTGGCTGATGGAGATGGCGACCTGCATCAAATCGCGCCAGTGCCGCTCGATCAGTCGCCAGTCGATGACGTTGCGGCCCCGCTCCCCGTAGAGCTCGTCCGTGCTGGGGTAGAGCACTTTGTCCGAGGCGCGGAAGAAGGTGAGGTCGGCGAAGTTGCGGATCCGGGGCATCAGGTCGAACCCGAACAACGTGGCGAGAGTGAACACCGGCGCCGACTGGCCTTGCGTGTCCGCATGGACGGTGGAGGGCTTGACGTCGGAGGTGTTCTCCAGCAGCCCCTCGATCAGGTGGACCGCCTCCCACACCCCGCACGGGATGAACCGCGAGAACAAGGCCACGTAGGTGTCGGAGACGTAGTGGTAGGCGATCCCGCCCACCCCGCCGTAGCGGATCGAGGTCTCGGCCAGCAGGTTGTCGATGCAGGCGGCCACCTGCGTGCCGTCCGCCGCCACGGAAGTCCCGTCGCCCCAAGCCTTGACCACGTCCAGCTCGTTGAGGGCGTTGACCACCACGGCGATCGCGGCATTGAGCTTGTCCAGGTCGATGTGGCGGTTGCGCACCATCGACAGCTCCCGGGCCGAGACCCCGGCGATGTGCTTGGCCGCCTCGTAGGGGCCGATGTTGATGCCGCCGGTGTACACCGCCAGCGCGTAGCGTCCCAGGATGTCCCGGATCTTGGGGTCCGACCCGGAGACAGAGCCGAAGCAATGGTGCCGGCCCAGCCAGTAGGCAGTGCGCGCCACGATCCCCAGCAGGGAGCGCTCCGGCAGACGTGCCTCGATAGTCGCCGCCGCGGCCAGCTTCTCCATCGCCTGCGGAGCACCGGGAACGCCCCGCCCGCGCAAGCGGGGCACGCCCTCGTCGATGAACAGGTCGGTGTTGTCGGCGTACCCCGCCTCCAGCGCGGTGGCCGTGTCCAGGTGCTGGTGCTTGAGGTAATCGACGAACCCCGCCGCGGTGTCGGGCAGGCCGACCTCGGCGCAGAACGCGGCCAGCTTGAGCTCGCACGTCGGACCACGGCAACAGGTGCTCGGGCCAGTCGGCGTACTCGTTCGACCCGACGAAGGCGATGTCGCCGGTACGCAGCTCCTCGGCCAGGTAGCAGAACACCATCGCCTCGAAGTGACGGCGCTCCACCATCCCCGGCCGGCGCCGGCCGCACACCACGCGCCGCCAGTTGCCCGAGGCGAAGTCGATCCCCGACTCCGCATCCTCCGGATCGGTCGGCGGCGGCAGGGGGATGAAGTCGCGCCGCTTGCCCGCGTACTTCCTCGCGTGCTCCAGCGCGGCCAGCGCCGAGTCGTCGGATGAGGTCGCCTTCAGCTCCAGCTTGCCGGCCAGGTCGAACATCACCAACCGGTCCTTCTTGAAGAACCGGTGCACCAGCACCTCGTGGTTGTCGCCGTGGAAGGCCGACACCTCCTCGATGCCGGCCAGCTGGGCGGCGACCCCGCCTCACCCAGGTCCAGGTGGCGCCGCACGTGGTCGACCACCTCGTCGGGGACCTCACCGGCGCGGAGGGCAAGCGCGCCATCTTCTGGTGGCACTTCAGCGCCAGCACCACCGCGAACAGCGCTTGGGGGTGTTGGTGCGCTCACTCGCCCATTTGATCTCGTCGGTGTTAGGGGTGAAGGACAGGCGCAGCATCCGCGCTGAGGTCAGCTTCTTGAACTGCGGGTAGGACGTGCGCTCGATCGAGGTCACCAGCGACCCTCTCCAGAACAGGAGCGGGGGTCGCGGACACGGTAACCAGGGGATCGGTCAGGGCCGCGGGGCTTTCACCGAACCGCAACCC
>CALGOD010000121.1 GCA_937957845.1 uncultured Nocardiopsis sp. | reverse complement strand
CCAGGTCGAGGCCGCCGCGTACCCGGTGGCGGCCTCGACCGGGACCAGCCTCAGCGGGCTGCCGGCCAACGCCGCGATCACCTCGGCGGCGGCCACCACGGCCACCACGAGGATCACCAGGCCCGTGATCACCGCGGGCCAGGAACGCCTCGGGCGGAACGTGTGGACGGCCACACGCCTGGCCCTACGGTCGACGCCCTGGTCCGGACGTCCGAGCGCCTCTTCCACGGTGGTCATGTCAGCGCACCAACTCCGCGATCTCGATGTCGATGTGGTGAACCCGTTTGCCGGTGGTCCGCTCGACCCGCCGCCTGACGTGTTCGCGCACCCGTACGGCGACCTCGCGGGCGGAACGGGGGTAGAGGACACCGATCCTCAGCTTCAGCAGGACGATCTCACCGCTCACCCTGGCGCGGGCGGCGCGCGACCGGACACGGCGTGCGCCGGGGATCTCGTGGACCGCCCGTGCGGCGGTCTTCTCGATCACGAGGGGGGAGATGGTGGTGCGTCCTCCCGGGTCCCGACCCTCCACGTGCGGCGGCGTGTCGGGGACGACGTCGGTGCCTCTTCCTCTCGGGGGTGCCACACCGGCTCCCGCTCCGGCCATGTCCACTCCTCCTCTCAGGTGGAGCGTCGTGCGAACACCGTGGTGAGGTCGATCTCGCCCTCGACCGCGAGACCGGCGACGAATCCCGCCAGCCCCAGGATCAGAACCAGCGCGAAGGCCGTGAATCCACCGAACGCCGCGGCCAACCCCAGTACCGTCCCGTAGGACAGGCCGACTACGGGCCACATGGTCTCCCCCTCTCGTCCCGCCTCCGGTACTTCTTCCTCAGCCACTCTCGGCACCGTCCCCCAGTCCCGCGATCACGTCCTCCACGCTGATGTGGATCGTCCGGCCCGCCGCGAGGGGGGCCAGTCTCCGACGCATCTCCGCGGTGATCTCGGGCAGGGGCCGCCCGAAACGGACCACGACCCCGATCTCGACACTGTCCGCACGTACCGCGACCCCGTGGACACGTCCTCCCGGGACGGGGGTGGCGAGCGTCCCGAATCCGCCGGAGGACAACTCCACCACGTCGGGGAAGGCTTCGGCCTCACGAGCCAGGCGCCGTGCCACCTCACCCGGCTCCTCGTCGGAGCCCACGGCTACCGGACCCGGGGCGCGGGGTCGTACTCGTCCTCGCGTCCCTCGTCGGACAGGTGGACGTCCTCCACCCGGATGTTGATCTCGGTGACCTCGAGGCCGGTCATGCGCTCCACCGCCGCGGTGACGTTGCGGCGCACGGCCGCGGCGAGGTCCTGAATGGCGGCGCCGTACTCGATGACGAGGTGGATGTCCACGGCGGCCTGGCGCTCCCCGACCTCGACGAGGACCCCCTTGGACACCGCTCTGCCGTCCCCGTTGCCGGTCACCGCGTCGCGTACCGCCCCGACGGTCCGGTTCGCCCCGCCGCCCATGGCGTACACGCCGCCGATCTCGCGCGCGGCCACCGCGGCGATCTTGGCGACCACCCCGTCGGCGATCTGTGTACGACCGCCCTCCCCCCGCGGGGTGTCCCCTCGGCCCGACCAGCCCTGCTCACGGGCGCCCGGCACCTTGGCCACGGTCCTCATGTCCGCCACTGGTCCCCCCTGTGCGTCTCACGGTCGCGCCGATGTGCTTCCCACCCGCTTCTGCCGGGCACGCCTTCCGGAATGCCGGACCGAAACCTTACATAGATGTCATCCGAAGGTCCGGAAGTTTCGAACTGAACACACCATATACACACACTGAGTGACCACCAAGGCACCTTGCGTAAGGTTTTGTGGCTCGTAAGGGACACGTGTCACCTCGTTCCCTCGGGAGGGGGAACGGGCTCTCGTCAGAGACGGCATGAGGGGCGCCCGAAGGCGCCCCTCATGAAGAACCTCTCCCGACGGCCCGTGGCCCAGGGCGGATCCCCATCAGTCGAAGATGACCGTCTTGTTCCCGTTGAGCAGGACACGCCGCTGCGCGTGCCAGTTGACCGCGCGCGCCAACGCCACCGACTCCAGGTCCCGGCCGATCGCGGTGAGCTGCTCGGGGCTGTGCGTGTGGTCGACCCGCGAGACCTCCTGCTCGATGATCGGGCCCTCGTCCAGGTCCGCGGTGACGTAGTGGGCCGTCGCACCGATCAGCTTCACCCCGCGCGCGTGGGCCTGGTGGTAGGGACGTGCGCCCTTGAAGCTGGGCAGGAAGGAATGGTGGATGTTGATGACGCGGCCGGACATCTTGGCGCACAGCTGCTCGGAGAGCACCTGCATGTAACGCGCCAACACGATCAGGTCCGCGTCGTAGGAGTCCACCAGCTCCAGTAGACGTCCCTCCTGCTCCTGCTTGGTCTGGGGGGTGACCGGCAGGTGGTGGAAGTCCACACCGTAGGAGTCGGCGAGGAACTCCAGGTCGGGGTGGTTGGAGACCACGGCGGCGATGTCCGCGTCCAGCAGGCCGCTGCGCTGACGGTAGAGCAGGTCGTTGAGGCAGTGGCCGAACTTCGAGACCATCACGATCATGCGCGAACGCACGTCGCGCGGTTTGAGGGTCCACTCCACGAACGAGTCGCCGCTGGTGAAGTCGCCGGCCAGCGCCGCGAAGGCACCTCGGAGGACGTCCTCCCCCGTGGCGCCGTCGGCCCCGCGCTCCGCGACGAACTGCATCCGCAGGAAGAACCGTCCCGTGTAGTGGTCGCCGTACTGCTGACTCTCGGTGATGTTGCAACCGTGGTCGGACAGCAGGTTGGCCACAGCGGCGACGATGCCCCGACTGTCGGGGCACGAAAGGGTCAGAACGTACTCACGCTCACTCATCGAAAGAACCACTCCCGGGGTCGGACGGCTGATCAGCCGTGACACCCCAGGATATCGGCCTCGGGATCTTCGGCCTCCCCGCACGGACGCATGTCCCTCCCCCAGACAATATGAATAACATTCACGTTCTGGCATCCTCGGGACATGACAAGCCTGCGCGAGGCCTACGAGGCCGCCACCCGCGAACTCGACGCCCCCTTCGCCGTGGTCGACCTGGCCGCCCTGCGCGCCAACGCGGCAGCCCTGGTCGATCGGGCCCAGGGCAGACCCATCCGCGTCGCCAGCAAGTCCGTGCGCAGCCGCGACCTGTTGCGCGCCGTCCTCGCCATGCCCGGCTACGCCGGGATCATGGCCTTCACCCTGCCCGAGGCACTGTGGCTGGCCACGGGAGAGGACCCCGTGAGCGACGACGTCCTCGTGGCCTATCCCACCGTCGACCGGCAGGCCCTGGCCCACTTGGTACGCGACCCCGCCGCCGCCCGCGCCGTCACCCTGATGGTGGACGATCCCGCCCACGTGGACCTGATCGGCGCAGCGGTCGCCGAGGCCGCCGGCGCACGCGGCCCCGACGCGCCACCGGTCCGGGTGTGTCTGGACATCGACACCAGTTGGCAACCGTTGGGACCACGCGCCCGTGTGGGCTCTTACCGCTCCCCCGTACGGACCCCGGCTCAGGCCGCCGCCCTCGCCCGGGCCGTCGCGGCCCGTCCGGAACTGGAGCTGGACGGTGTCATGGCCTACGAGGGACAGATCGCCGGGGTCGGCGACGCCCCGCCCGGCAGACCCCTCTACGGACGTCTTCTGCGGGCCGTGCAGCGCCGCTCCGTCGTGGAACTGGCCCGACGCAGAGCCGCGATCGTACGCGCGGTCAGGGACGTCACCGAACTCCGCTTCGTCAACGGCGGCGGCACCGGCAGCCTGCACACCACCGCGAGGGAGAGGGCCGTGACCGAACTGGCGGCGGGTTCGGGGCTCTACCACCCGCACTTGTTCGACCACTACCGTTCCTTCGACGGCCGTCCCGCGGCGCTGTTCGCGCTTCCGGTGGTCCGTCGCCCCGGCCCCGGATCGGTCACCGTCCTCGGCGGCGGTTACCCCGCGTCCGGGCCGGTGGACGCCCACCGCGCTCCCCTGCCCCATCTGCCCGCGGGACTCTCCTACAGCGCCAACGAGGGCGCCGGAGAGGTGCAGACACCCCTGCTGGGCACCGCCGCGGACGCACTCGCGATCGGGGACAGGGTCTGGATGCGTCATGCCAAGGCGGGAGAGCTGTGCGAACGCTTCGACACCCTGCACCTGATCGACTCCGACACCGGAGCCTACGAGGGGCGCGTGTCCACCTACCGGGGTGAGGGCCGGACGTTCCTCTGAGCACCCGACACCCGGCCGCCCGGAGACGACGAAGGGGCCCGCGGACGCGAGCCCCCACCGTCTTATGCCTTTACCTCCTGCGACGCACCGCCCAGGCCACCACGCCCACCGCGATGACCACTCCGACACCGGCCGCCAGGATCAGCGCCTCCGGAGGGAGTTGGCCGCGTGTCTGGTAGGTGGTGACGACCTCGTCATCGCCCTTGAGGACGATGCTGCCCTCCGGGGGCTCCACGAGGCGGCTCTGTACGCGCACCGCACCGCCGCCCACGACCAGGGCGCGTGCCTCGTCGACGATGCGTGCGCCTCGTTCGCGGACCCGATCCATCTGACGTCGGGCGATGTTGGAGGGCCGGGCCTGCACACTCAACTGCTCCAGGGTCTCGGCGAGACGCCGCTGCTCGCGGTTGATCTCGGCCTCGATCTCCGCAGGGGTCTGGCGCGGTTCGGTGTCGCGTCCCGTCATGGGTGCCTCTCTCCACTAGCGCAGGCTCGTCTGGGATCCCGTGTCCGAGCCGGTGCCCCGGCTCTTCTCCTCCGCGCCGTCGGACGGACCGGTGAACCTCAGCGCGCTGTCGATTCCGTCGACCACGCGGAAGAAGTCCCGCGTGGACAACCACAGTTTATAGATGATGGCGATCTCGAAGGCGAGGAGCAAAACGCCTGTAACGGCAGTGATCCACCCAATCAGGGACGGCATCGCGAAGATCGCGACGGCCAGTGGGGCGATGACGAACACCGCCATCTGGAACTCGATGCCGCCCACGAGGTGGGTGCGTATCCGTCGGGCGTTGAGAGCCGACCAGAACCGCTGATACCAGGGGAAACGGTCCCGGAACTCCTGGTGCAGGTCCACCTTGGGCAGGGTGAGGTCGGGCTGTTTTCCCGCCGTGCGCTGGTTGCGCGCCTCGCGTTCGTTCTGGCTGTGCAGGATCTGCTCCAGCACCCCGATGCCGTGTCGCAGCACGGCCTGTTCGCCGCCGTCGCTCATCGTGCGACCGCCCCCACCGGTGGCCGAACCCGTGTCGTCCTCCTCCGGCTCCAGCATGGACAGGGTCGCGCGGGCCCGCTCCAGGGCCGCGGCCAGGTGCGAGCGCATCTCACGGCGCACCTTGTAGACCTGGAGGGCGTTGAGGTAGCGCAGCATGTCCAGGAACACCACGGCCAGCGCCAGCCACACGAGCCACACCGGGCCGCTGCCCGTGTCGTTCGCGGCCACGACGTACTGGCCGCCCATGAGGGCGACCGCGCACACCAACACCCGGAACCGGTCGGAGACGTAGTCCATCCACGCCCCGAACAACGACTCGGACGCGGTGAGCCGGGCCAGCTTTCCGTCCACGCAGTCCACGAGGAAGCACAGGAAGTACAGCATCGCGCCCAGGACCAGGAACTGGCGGTAGCCGAGGGCGAAGCAGACGGCGGCACCGAGCCCGAGGAAGAGCGCCACCACCGTCAACTGGTTGGGGGTGACGGAGGTCCGGTTGGCAATGAGGCGCACGAGCCGGATCGCGATCGGGTCCACGAGGTAGACCGTCCACCAGGAGTCGCGCTCCTTGAGCGTCCGAGCCCTGACCTCGTCGAGTGTGAATCCAGGCATCGTCGCCACTACTCCCCACAGCGAAGCGGATGTGTTCCGGCCCGCGGGCTCCGGGCACCGCCGACGGCTCGGCGTCCCGGTGCGAGCGACGAACGCCTTCCGGAGCCGGCCGATAGGCCAAGTGCGGTCAACAATAGGTGATCACGTCTTTGATCACTCCCGATGCGGACGAAACGAACCGCAATCGCAACCGAAGATCGCACCTCACAGCCTGGCACACCCCCCGATCCGTCGAACCACGGGGCATCGGTGGAAGTGGCTAGGGTGAGAAGCGCTGTGAGACGGCGGAGCGGCACGCACCGCCGAAGAACCGAAGGGGAACACCACGTGAGCGACCCGATCCGCCTGGAGCCCGGCGACCAGGCGCCCGACTTCACCCTCCACGACGCCGACGGCAAGCCCGTCACCCTCAGCGCACTGCTCGCCTCCACCGGCAAACGCGTCGTGCTGTACTTCTACCCCGCGGCCATGACCCCGGGATGCACCACCCAGGCCTGCGACTTCCGCGACAACCTGCGTGAGTTCGACGCCGCCGGGTTCACCGTGCTCGGAGTCTCCCCCGACACCACCGACAAGCTCGCCCGGTTCCGGGACAAGGAGGGTCTGACCTTCACCCTGCTCGGCGACCCGGAGAAGGAGACCCTGCGCGCCTACGGCGCCTTCGGGGAGAAGAAGAACTACGGCCGGGTCGTCCAAGGCGTCATCCGCTCCACCATCATCGTCGGCGCCGACGGCAAGGTGGAGAAGGCCTTCTACAACGTGAAGGCCACCGGCCACGTCGACCGCATCAAGCGGGAACTGGCCCTCTGACGCGGTTCCGGGCCCGGCCGCACGGGGGCGAAGGCGCGACCGAGCGGACGGGTCCGGTCGGGACACCGGTAGAGTTGTCCGAAAGGGGCCGTAGTCCAACTGGCAGGAGACGGCAGCTTTAGGTGCTGTACAGTGCGGGTTCGAATCCCGCCGGCCCTACTCGACCCGGTCAGGCCCCGCCCGGTGATCCCGAACCACCGAGCGGGCCGCCTCTCCCCGTCCGCGGGACGGCTTTCCCGGGACCGCGCACGAACGAGGCCCGCCACCCCGAACCAGAACGGGTGGCGGGCCTTTCGTGTCTTTCGGGGTCCTAACGTCCCAACAGCGCCCAGAACATGACGGCCAGCAGCAGCACGACGCCGAGGGCCACCGCCGCGACCGCGACCACCGGCATACGGCTCTTCTCGGCGTGCTTGCCCGAACTGGTCAGTCCCAGCGTGTCCGTGGACTCGCGGATGGAGGTCATGATCGAGTTCATCGCCTCGGGGCTGTTGCGCAGCCGCTCGTTGATGGACTCGGCCAGTACGTGCGCACCCGCCTTGAAGTGCTCACGGGCCGACTCGCGCGCCTCACCGTCCTGGGGTCGGGGCTCGGCGGGTGTTTGCGCGCCCGTGGCCGCCGTCTCCTCGCTCGTCCTCGGTGCCCACGGGGCCAGCGCCGCGATCCGCAGCATCTTGGTGGCGTTCTCGGCGGTCAGCCTCTCCGCCGGATCGACCCTGAGCAGTCCGGCCAGCACCGGGGCCAGCGGACCGGCGTTGGTGGCCTCGGCCGGTTCGTCCAGCTGCTCCTGGCGCAGGATCTTGATGTAGCCCTTGCGGTCGTAGGGCGGGTGACCCTGCACGGCCGCGTAGAGTGTGGCGCCCAAGGACCACAGGTCCGACTCGGGGCCGACCGGGCCCGCCTTGGCCCGCTCCGGTGGGATGTAGGCCGGGGAGCCGATGATGCGGCCCGAGGCGCTCAACGCCGACTCACCGTTCCAGGCGGCCAGCCCGAAGTCGGTCAGCACCACTCGCCCGCTCTGGCTGATCATCACGTTGTCGGGTTTGACGTCGCGATGCACGATGCCCTCGTTGTGCGCGACCTTGAGGGCGTCGATGAGCTGCAGGCCGATCTCGGCCACACGCTGGTAGGGCAAAGGCCCGCCCACCTGGATGAGTTGTTCCAGGGTGGAGGCCTCCACCAACTCCATGACGATCCAGGGACGGTCGTCCTCGTCCACGACGTCCAGCACGGTGACCAGGCTGGGGTGGACCAGGCGTCCGGCGACACGGGCCTCACGGGTGGTGCGCTGCAGGAGCGACTCGCGCTCCGAACGGCTCAGGTCCGCGGGCAGGCGCAACTCCTTGACGGCCACCTCCCGGTCGATGACCAGGTCCATGGCTCGCCACACGGTGCCGACACCGCCCCGGGCGATTTCCGACACCAACTGGTAGCGCCCTTTGAGCAGCCGACCGGCCCCGGTGGCGGCCGTGCCGGAGGCCTCCGGGGTCGTCGAAGAGCGCGACGTCTCAGGCCGCTGCGTGTGGGGGTTATCTAGGGAGGACACGGTTATCCACGGGTCCATTCGCCGGCCATGGTGGCCTCCTGCGGAGCATTGCGGTCGCTGTCACCACGTAGGTGCACGGATCACTCGTTATACCAGCAGGACGCCGGGTCCATGCTGGTGGTTGCCATATCACGAGCACATAGGTTCGCTTTCGTTATGTCCGACGAAAGCCCTCACATGCAGTGACGTAGGTCACATTGAAAGATTTCCCACCGTCGGTGGGAGCCGGGTGTGCGGACACCGGGTCCGCACACCCGGGCCCTCAGGACCAGAGGGAGTCCGCGGAGCGCACCTCGACCGGGCCGACCCCGGTGTCGGTGATCGGCCCGCGCAGACGTTCGGCGTCACCGACGACCACGACCACCGACTCGTCGGGGCGGAGGTACTCGACGGCGGCGCTGTCCAGGGATTCCTTGGTGAGCCTTTCGTACCCGGCCCGGGTACGGTCCACGTGGTCCTCGGGCAGGTCGTGCACGACCATGTCGACCAGGGCGCCCGCCAGCGCCCTCGCCGTCGCGTAACCGACCGGGAGGCCCACCGTGTTGGACTCCCGCACGGCGGTCAGTTCCTCCTCCGTGACCCCGGACTCGCGCAGTTCGGTGACCTGCTCCAGCGAGGAGGTGATGGAGTGCGCGGTGGTGTCCGCCTCCACCTGCGTGGACATGAAGAACACCCCGCTGTCACGGCGCAGGTCGAACCGGGACCCGGCACCGTAGGTGTAGCCGAGGCGCTCGCGCAGTTCCAGGTTGAGCCGTGAGGTGAACATGCCGCCCAGGACCTCGCTGATGCCCTCGGCGCGCGGCAGGTCCACCTGGCTGCGCGAGGGTGCGCGGTGCGCGATGACCAGGGCCGACTGGACCGACCCCGGACGGTCCACGATCAGGACCCGAGGCAGCTCACCGGGGGGCGGCGCGGGCTCGGAGGGTTCGTCCGCGGTCACCGCCGCGGCGTCACCGAACACGGTCTTGGCCAGCTCCTCCAGGTCGACCCCGGTGAGGTCGCCGACGACCACCAGGGTTCCGGCCACGGAGGCGATGGAGTCGGCGTGGAAGGCCGCCACGGTCTCGGGCGTGACGTCGGCCAGCTTCACCGGACCACCGGCGAGGGGCGTGGCGTAGCGGCCGGTGAACAACTGCCCGCCCAGACTGCGCATGGCCAGGGTGCCGGCCGAGGCGGCCTCCAACCAGAACCGTTCCAGCAGCTGCTCGCGGCGGCGAAGGATGTCGTCGGGGACGAGGGCGGGGCGGCGCACCGCCTCGGAGAAGAGGCCCACCGCTTCGTTGAGTCGGTTGGCGGGAGCGTCCAGACCGGTGATGAAGGCGTCCCAGCTGACGCGGGAGACCCATTCGGCTCCGTGGCGTTCCAGGGCCGGCGCCAGGGAGCTGTTGCCGTCGGGCCCGTCCTCCAGGACCTCGCTGGTGAGCACGCTGACGCCCATCGCGTCGAGCGGCTCGGCGGCACCGCCGTGGGGATGCACCAGGCGGAGGGAGACGAGCTGTTGGCCGGGCACGTCGATGGCGACGACCGTGCCCCCACCGACGGTGAGGCGGCGGGGCTTGGGAAAGGTGTAGGGCGCTGCGGTACCGAGGTCCGGGCGAGTCTGCGGCATGCTCTGCGGCTCTTTCTGAGGCTTGCGGGTAACGGGACCGGGGACGGGGCTGAGGCGTCAGGCGCCGGAGGCGTCCGGCGCGGTGTCGGCCCCGTCGGCCTCCGAGGGCCGGGTCGCCTCGGGGTCGAAACGGACGACGAGCAGGTTGTCGTCGACCAGGAGGCGCTCCGCGGCGGCCCGCACCTCCTCCGCGGTGACGTCGTCCCACCTGCGCGGCCAGGTGTAGGCGAGTTCGGGGTCGTCGAACAGCTGGGTGCAGCTGCTGATGGTGTCGGCGAGCCCGGAGGGACTGGAGATGGACTGCAGGTGGTCGCGTTCCAGGACGGCGCGGGCCCGGTCGAGCTCCTCCCCGGTGACACCGGAGGCGAGCTTGGCGATCTCCTCGCGCATGGCCGCCTCCAGCACGTCGCCGCTGACACCCTCCCTGGCGAGCATGTTCACCAGCATCAGGCTGTCGGTGTAGCGGAACGGCAGGATGTCGGAGGCGGACCCGCCGTCGTCGGCGGCGATGGGGCGCTCCACCACCAGGGAACGGTACAGGCGGCTGCCCTGCCCCTGGCCGAGGACGGCCGAGGCCAGGTGCATGACGTCGAACCCGCGTTCACCGTAGGGGGGGACCCGGAAACCGATGAAGACTCCGGCCGCGGGAACGTTCCCGGTGGTCGAGTCGCGCAGGGGCCCGCCCATCGGCTCGGGCAGCGAGGCGTCCGGGGCCTCGGCGATGGTCTCGCGGGCGGGGAGGGGTCCGAAGAACTTCTCCACACGGGCCAGGACGTCCTCGGGGTCCAGGTCGCTGACCACGGTGAGCACGCAGTTGTCCGGGCCGTAGTGGGCCTTGTGGAAGGACTTGACGTAGTCGAGGTCGGCCGCGTCCAGGTCCGCCATGGAACCGATGGTCGGGTGGTGGTAGGGGTGTCCCTCGGGGTAGGCCAGGCGCAGGATGCGCTCCAGGGCGGTGCCGTAGGGCTGGTTGTCGTAACGCTGGCGGCGTTCGTTCTTCACCACGTCGCGCTGGTTGTCCAGGACCTCCTGGGTCATGCCCTCGCGCAGGGTCTCCAGCCGGTCCGCCTCCAGCCACAGGATGCGGTCCAGGGCGTGCTCGGGGACCGTCTCGTAGTAGTTCGTGCGGTCGGAGGAGGTGGAGGCGTTGATGTCGCCGCCGAGCCTCTCGACCTCCTCGAAGTGCTCGCCCTTGGCGACGTTGCCGCTCCCCTGGAACATCAGGTGCTCGAACAGGTGGGCGAAACCCGTGCGTCCGGG
>CALGOD010000120.1 GCA_937957845.1 uncultured Nocardiopsis sp. | reverse complement strand
CGCCGGTGTCGACGAGTTCTGGCGGGACGAACAGCACGTGTACACCTCCTCCGGTGAGCGGATCGAGGAGGATTACGGCGCCACTCTGAAGCTCAAAAGCCCCATCTGGCAGGACCTTCCCGTCGACGGCACCCCGGTGGGCGTCGGCATCGCCTTCGACGTGGAGTCCGCCTCCGACGTCTCCCACGTCGGCCTGAGCTCACGTTTCCGCGGCGGCAACGAGCTCAGGGTCGAGTTGAGGAACTGACCCGGCCCGTGAGGTGGGGCCCACGTCGCTGTCTTCTCCACCTGAGAGCGCACGGCAGGGCACGGGAGCGTTCCACACCCCCGCCCACCGCCCAGGCCGAGACAGCGGCGGCCCTTCATCACCCCTGCCCACGCCCCGGGGCCGGTGCCTCGCCACGCCTGTCTCCGGAGCGTCCGGAGAACACCGGTCAGGCGGCCACGTCCCGCTCACCGTCGGGCCCGAGCCCGGCGAGCGTGGTGTTGATGTCACGGGTCACTCTGGCGAATTCGCGGGTGGACAACCAGAGCTTATAGATGATCAGCAGTTCGAAGGCGAACATCAGCGCGGCGGAGGCGGCGATCGTCACGAGCATGCCGGTGGTGGAGAAGACACCGACCAGCGGCGCGATGATGAACACGCCCATCTGGAACTCGATCCCGCTGAACAGGTGCGGACGGATGCGGTTCTCACGCAGGACGTCACGGAAGCGCCGGTACCAGGGGAAGCGCCTGTCGAAGCCCGTCTGGAGGGCGGTGCTCTGGATCTGGCGGGCCTTGTGCCCCGGTGTGACGACGACCGATTCCTCCCGCCGCCCGGCCTCCTCTTCGGCGGGCGCCCGGACGGGGGTGTTGCCCCGCTCCACCCCACCGATGGAGACCTTGTCGTCGTCCTCGTCCAAACCGTCGCCACCGCCCTGGACCACTCCGAACCGGGCGGCGATCCTACGGACACCACTGGTGTCCTGCTGCTCCATGTTCTCCTCGACCTCACGAATGGCCTGGATGATGTGCCGCCGCATCGCGGTGCGCACCTTGGCCATCTGGGGAGAGTTGAGGTAGCGGAACATGTCGGTGAAGACGATGCCGAGGACGAACCAGAGGAAGACGGGGTCCCCGGTCCGGGCGAACTGGCCTCCCATGAGGGCGATGGCGCAGAACAGGACCCGGACCCGGTCGAACACGTAGTCGAGCCAGCTGCCGAACACGGAGCCGTTGCCCTTGAGGCGGGCGATCTTGCCGTCCATGCAGTCGAGCACGAAACTGAGATGGAAGAGCACGGCACCGGTCAACAGCCAGTACCAATCCGCGAGGAAGAAGCACCCCGCCGCGGCGAGACCGAGCACGAGTGCCCCGACCGTCAGCTGGTTGGGGGTGATGGAGGTCCTGTTCGCGGTCACCTTGACCAGCCGGGAGGCGAGCGGATCGACCAGCCAGACCGTCCACCACGAGTCCCGCGGTTTATAGGTCTGCTCTCGTACATCACTGAGGGTGAAATCAGGCATTCCTGGAGCTCCAGACACAGGCCTTCGTCATGGGGTTTACGGGAAGGATGAACGCTATGAACGCCAGGGGGATTACTGCCGCCTCGGGGGAGAAAACGACTGGCGAGATTATCAGGAGATGTCGCTCGGGTAAACGGCACCGCCGCCGGAAAAGCGCGAGGCGGAGGACCTGCCATCACGGCTAAGACCCCGACCCGCGCATGTGAGACGCATTGACGACCGCTCAGGTTGTCCTCAGGTGAACAGAGGAAAAATTCTTATGTGTTCCTTATCCAGGCCATCCCGCCCGGGAATCAGGGGAGATCGGGACATCCGATGAAAACCACGAGGTGGAATCCGAGCCCCCGTCCGCGAATTCCATGTCCACGCCCGGCGGACGAGGCGCCCCGCCCCACCGCCGACATGACCGGGCCCCCACGGAAAGCGGGGACACGGCCCTCGGCGGGTCACCACTCCTCGTCGACCCGCCCGGCCTCGACTCGCGGAGGCGGGTCGACACCGAAGGCGCCGTCATCGTCGTAGTAGTACTCCTCCCCTTCCTCGTATTCGCACTCCTCGGGATACGCCATGTCGTCCACAGGCCTCCTGTCGCCGAACGGTGCCCCCAGAAGAGGACGCTGTGACCTGCCGCAC
>CALGOD010000119.1 GCA_937957845.1 uncultured Nocardiopsis sp. | reverse complement strand
CCGATCGTCAGCGCACGTTGTAGTTGGGCGCCTCGACGGTCATCTTGACGTCGTGCGGGTGGCTCTCGCGCAGTCCGGCACTGGTGATGCGCATCAGCTGACCGCGCTCACGCAGCTCGTCCACCGTGCGGGTCCCGGCGTACCACATGGACTGGTGCAGGCCCCCCACGAGCTGGTGGGCGACCGCCTGGAGCGGGCCGCGGTAGGGCACCTGGCCCTCGATGCCCTCGGGGATCAGCTTGTCCTCGGAGACCACCTGGGCCTGGGCATAGCGGTCCTTGGAGAAGGAGCGTCCGCGCATGGCGCCGAGCGATCCCATGCCGCGGTAGGCCTTGAACTGCTTGCCGTTGATGAAGATCAGTTCGCCGGGGCTCTCCTCCACCCCCGCCAGGAGACTGCCGAGCATCACCGTGCTGGCGCCCGCGGCGATGGCCTTGGCGATCTCACCGGAGTACTGGAGCCCTCCGTCGGCGATGAGCGGAACGTCGGCCGGCCCGCAGGCCCTGGCCGCCTCCAGGATCGCGGTGAGTTGCGGAGCGCCCACACCGGCCACGACGCGGGTGGTGCAGATCGAACCCGGCCCCACACCGACCTTGACCGCGTCGGCCCCGGCGTCGATGAGCAGCTGCGCCCCGGCGCGGGTGGCGACGTTGCCCCCCACCACGTCGACGCGGGAGTTGGCCTTGAGCTTGGCGATCATGTCGGCGAGCCCGGAGGAGTGGCCGTGGGCGGTGTCCACGACGATGAAGTCGGCCCCGGCCTCCACGAGCAGCTTGGCGCGCTTCTCGGCCTCGGCGCCCACGCCCACCGCACCGCCGACGACGAGGCGGCCGTCGGCGTCCTTGGTGGCGTCGGGGAACTGCTCGCTCTTGATGAAGTCCTTGACGGTGATCAGTCCGCGCAGCCGGTCGTGGTCGTCCACCAGGGGCAGCTTCTCGACCTTGTGGCTGCGCAGGAGCTCGAAGGCCCGTTCACGGCTGACACCGACGGGGGCGGTGACCAGGTTCTCCGTGGTCATGACGTCGCGGACCAGACGGCCGCGGTCGCTCTCGAAGCGCATGTCGCGGTTGGTGACGATGCCGACCAGGGTGCCGCCGGCGTCGGTGACGGGGACACCGGAGATCCGATAGTGGGCGCACAGGTTCTCGACGTCGGCGAGGGTGTCCTCGGGCCGACAGGTGACCGGGTCGGTGACCATGCCGGCCTCGGAGCGCTTGACCAGGTCCACCTGGCTGGCCTGCTCCTCGGGCGAGAGGTTGCGGTGCAGAACTCCCGCGCCGCCTTGGCGGGCCATGGCCACGGCCATGCGCGCCTCGGTGACGGTGTCCATCGCCGCGGAGAGCAGCGGTATGTGCAAGGTGAGGTTACGGGAGAGGCGGGTGGTGGTGTTCACCTCGCCGGGCTGGAGGTCGGAGTAGGCCGGTACGAGAAGCACGTCGTCGTAGGTCAGTCCCGGCGGTAGCAGTTTGCCCCCGTAGTCGCTGTACTCCTGCTCCATGACACAACCTCCGCTTTTCCGGCACACCTGCGCGGTCTCGCCCCTGCGTTTCGTCCCATCCTAGGCCGCGGCCCCGTGCTCCCTCGTTGGAATGGACTGTTCGACCCGTCACCCTGAGGAAAAGTGAGCAGCGTCACGGTTTGGGTCACCCCTTGGAGCGTGTCC
>CALGOD010000118.1 GCA_937957845.1 uncultured Nocardiopsis sp. | reverse complement strand
CGTGAGACCGAGGTCCTGCGTCTGGTCGCCAAGGGGCTGGCCTACAAACAGATCGCGCAGCGGCTGGGCATCTCCCACCGCACCGTGCAGAACCATGTGCAGAACACCCTCACCAAACTGCACCTGCACAACCGTGTGCAGCTGGTGCGGTACGCCATCGACCGGGGTCTGGACGCATAGTCTGGGGTCATGGAGTCCGTGCCCTGGGCGGGGGTGGCACGTGGGAGGCGGACGCGGTCCGATCCCGCAGGAGCTCCTCCCATCTCACGGTTCACGTCCGTACAGGGCCTCCCGGGTTGGCCCGAGGTCCCTGAGCACACTATGGTCTAGACCATATGGCGCCATGCGCCGTACGAGTACACAACGTCGAGGAGAAGTCGCATGCGAGTCGGGGTGCTGACCGGTGGCGGAGACTGCCCTGGTCTGAACGCGGTCATCCGCGCCGTGGTCCGGAAGGGCATCAAGGACTACGGCTACGAGTTCGTCGGCTTCCGGAACGGCTGGCGTGGTCCGTTGGAGGGCGACACCATGCCGCTGGACGTGACGGCGGTGCGCGGCATCCTGCCCCGGGGTGGCACCATCCTGGGCTCTTCACGCACCAACCTCATGAAGATCGAGGGCGGTGTCGAGCGTGTCAAGGACAACATGGCGGGACTGGGCATCGACGCCCTCATCGCCATCGGCGGTGAGGACACCCTGGGGGTGGCTCGCCAACTGTACGACCGCGGCGTCAACGTCGTGGGGGTGCCCAAGACCATCGACAACGACCTCAACGCGACCGACTACACCTTCGGTTTCGACACCGCGGTGAACATCGCCACGGAGGCGATCGACCGCCTGCACACCACCGCCGAGTCGCACCACCGTGCCCTGGTGGTGGAGGTCATGGGTCGCCACGCCGGATGGATCGCCCTGCACTCCGGTATGGCCGCGGGCGCCAACGTCATCCTCATCCCCGAGCGCCCCTTCGACATGGACGAGGTCGTCAAGCACGTCGAGAGCCGTTTCGAGACCCAGTACGCGCCCATCATCGTGGTCGCCGAGGGTGCTCACCCCAAGGAGGGCCAGCTGCAGCTGGCCACCGGGGAGAAGGACTCCTTCGGGCACGTGCGCCTGGGCGGCATCGGCCAGAGCCTGGCCCAGGAGATCGAGCAGCGCACCGGCAAGGAGGCGCGTTCGGTGGTCCTGGGACACGTGCAGCGCGGTGGTACTCCGAGTGCGTTCGACCGGGTGCTGGCCACCCGTCTGGGCGTGAACGCCATCGAGTCCGTGCACGAGTCCGACTTCGGCAAGATGGTGGCCCTTCAGGGCACCGACATCGTCCGCGTGCACCTGTCCGAGGCGACCGACACCCTCAAGACGGTTCCCGACTTCCGCTACGAGGAGGCCGAGGTCTTCTTCGGCTAGGAAGTACCCCTTCCGAGTCCGCCCGGACGTCGGCCCACCGGCCACGTGCGTCGAAGGCTTCGGGACGGTCCGCGCCCTCTCCCTGGGAACAGGGAGGGGGCGCGTCGCACGGAAGGGACCCGTTCTCCGCACCGCCCCTTCGATGGACGGAGCGGTGCGGGGGATGCTCGATACTGGAAGGATGGCAAAGGGCGCTCCCGGCTCCGCCCCGCCGTACCATCTCGCACCGGGGCACGAAGGCATCCACCGGAGGTAGCACCATGTCCGCGTCGCTTGAGTCCGCGCCGCTCCCCGCAGCCAAGGACGGAATCGACGCCGGGCTCGGCGAGCTCTGCGTGCTCATGAAGCTCGGCGAAATCGTCCTCAAGGGCTCCAACCGCAGGCTCTTCGAGCGTCGGCTGCACAACAACATCCGCGCCTCGGTGCGCGACCTCGGCGAGATCCGCCTCTCTCAGCGAGGCGCGGGCGTGATCATCGTACGCAAGCCCGAGGCCTCGGACCTGGAGATCGCCGAGATCGCCGACCGTATGGCCAACGTGATGGGCGTGGTCTGGGTGCACCTGGTCCGCCGGGTGGCCAAGGACCTGGACGCGATCACCGACGTCGGTGTGCGCTCCCTGGCCGGGCGCGAGGGCACCTTCGCGGTGCGCGCCCGCCGCCGTGACAAGCGCTTCGAGATGACCTCGTCGCAACTGGCCGGATACCTGGGCTCCAAGGTCATCGAGGCATACGGATACCCCGTCGACCTCAAGCGTCCCGACAACACCCTGTACGTGGAGGTGGACAAGGACGAGGCGTTCGTGTTCACCGACGGAACACCGGGGCAGGGCGGCCTGCCCGCCGGGATGAGCGGTCGCGGCCTGGTCCTGATGTCCGGTGGGATCGACTCCCCCGTCGCCGCGCACCGGATGATCCGGCGCGGTCTGAAGGTCGACTTCCTGCACTTCTCCGGCATGCCGTTCACCGGACCGGAGTCCATCTACA
>CALGOD010000117.1 GCA_937957845.1 uncultured Nocardiopsis sp. | reverse complement strand
CGTACTGGAGCGGCATCGAGATGCGCATCTGTCCTCCCGGGAGGGCCGGAACCCCGGCCCGTCGGCGCTGGATACGGTGCGACTCTACTCCCGAGTAGGTTTCGGTCCGTCGTCCGCCTCGCACACGGGCCGCCTCGTGCCGCACCCGAAGCCCCCACGTGGGGAGGCGTCTTCACGCGACAGGCCGCCCGGCCGGGTCGAGGACTCGGCCGGGCGGCCTGGGAGGACGGGTGCCGGAAGAGGCGACCCTCAGCCGGTGTAGGAGTGCCGTTCCTCGGGGAACGCCCCCTTGACGACCTCGTCGGCGTAGGCGGAGGCGGCCTCCCGCAGCGTCTCGTGCAGGTTGGCGTAGGTCTTGACGAACTTGGCCACCCGCGGGCTGAGACCGGCCATGTCCTGCCACACCAGCACCTGGGCGTCGGTGGACGGACCGGCGCCGATGCCCACGGTCGGGATGGACAGCTGTTCGGTCACCTGCGCGGCCAGTTCGGCGGGCACGCACTCCAGCACCACCGCGAAGGCGCCCGCGCGCTCCAGTTCCTTGGCGTCGTTGAGCAGGTCCGCCGCGGCCTCGCCGCGGCCCTGGACCCGGTAGCCGCCCAGGGTGTTCACCGACTGCGGGGTGAGGCCGACGTGGGCCATCACCGGAATCCCCGCCGACACCAGCAGTTCCACCTGGGGTGCCACCGCGTGGCCGCCCTCCAGCTTCACCGCCTGTGCCCCGCCCTCCTTCATGAAGCGCGCGGCCGACTCCAGAGCCTGTTGGGGAGAGGCCTGGTAGGAGCCGAACGGCAGGTCGGCCACGACCAGGGAGCGCTTGGTGGAGCGGGACACGGCCGCGGTCAGCGGGACCAGTTCGTCCACCGTGACCGGGACGGTGGTGTCGTAGCCGTAAACGACGTTGGCCGCCGAGTCACCGACCAACAGGACCGGGATGCCTGCCTCGTCGAAGACCCGCGCGGTGAGCGCGTCGTAGGCGGTCAGCATCGGCCAGCGCTCGCCGCGCTCCTTGGCGGAGGCCAGGTCTCGGATGGTGACACGCCGGTTGGTGATCCCGCCGTAGAGGGTGTTGCCTGCGGAGGGGTTGCCTGTCGTGCTCATGATGTATGTTCCTCCAGTGTCTCGAAGCACCTCGTGGGTGTCTCCGGACGTGTGGACGGATTGATGTGGTCCGCGCTCACACGCGGGGCGGCCTGGGCCGCGAGCGGTCCTGGGGATCAGGACGTGCGCGGTGCGGTGCTCGGCACAGGGAGGACCGCGGTCGCACGAGCATCATCGCATGCCCGCCCCGTGTCGTTCCTCTCGGGATGCAACAGGTTCGCACCGCCGGATGTTTCCAGGTGGACAGGGGGACACAGGGGCTGGTGATGGGCGTCGGCGCGCCGTCCGCGACACTGGGGTATCGGTGCGGCCGTTCGTGGAGACGACTCGGGGCTTCGAGCGGACGTTCCGGCGGTGGAGGTGGTTCGTGGACGCGCAGACGGCTTATCGGCGCAGGTGGGGCGGGCTGGCGGTACTGATCATCTGCCTGCTGGTGATCGTCGCCGACAACACGATCCTCAACGTGGCGCTGCGGGTGCTGTCCGACCCGGAGATGGGTCTGGGCGCCGGCCAGTCGCAGCTGGCCTGGGCGATCAACTCCTACACCCTGGTCTTCGCCGGACTGCTGTTCACCTTCGGTGTGCTCGGTGACCGCTGGGGGCGCCGTCGCCTGCTCGTGGCGGGATTGACGGTGTTCGGCGTGGCCTCGGCGCTGTCGGCCTACGCCCAGACCCCCGAACACCTCATCTGGGCCCGCGCGGTGATGGGGTTCGGCGCGTCGATGGTGACACCCCAGACCCTGTCGATCATCACGAACGTCTTCCCACCCGAGCAGCGCGCCCGGGCCATCGGGATCTGGGCGGGCGCGGTCGGGATGGCGATGGGCATCGGCCCGTGGGCGGGGGGTCTGTTGCTGGAGACCTTCTGGTGGGGCTCGATCTTCCTCATCAACG
>CALGOD010000116.1 GCA_937957845.1 uncultured Nocardiopsis sp. | reverse complement strand
ACCGCCAGGGTCTTGGCGGCCAACAGGCCGAACCGGGACAACGGCGTCGCCCCCAGGCGCTTGAGCACTCCGTAGCGGCGCTCGAAACCGGTGCCGATGGCCAGACCGGTGAACGACGTGGACATCACCGCCAGCGCCAGCACGCCGGGGGTGAGCGCGTCCACCCGAGCGCCCTCGCCCACGTCCAGTACCGAGACGAGGCTGAAGCCCACCAGCAGCAGCACCGGGATCACCATGGTCAGCAGGAACTGCTCCCCGTGGCGCAGCATCACCCGCAGCTCCATGCCGGTCTGGGCGGCGACCATCCGCCACATCGGTGCGGCGCCGGGAGCCGGGGCGAACAGCGAGGCGTCGCCGTTTCCGGAGGTGGCGCCCGTGGACGCGCTGGAGGTGTACTCGGTCATCGGATCTGTGGAGCGGACGCCCCCGCCTTCGGGCGGGGAGAGGGCTCCTGCCTCCTTCTGCGTGCTGTGGCCGTCCGCCCGTCGCGGCGGGCTCGGGCTCTTCCGTGGGCGGGGACCCGTCACTGTTCGCGCAGTTCCCGGCCGGTGAGTTCGAGGAAGACGTCTTCGAGGGTACGTCGTCGCACGCGTAGGTCCTCGGCCAGGACTCCGGCCGAGGCACACCAGGCGGTGACCGTGGCCAAGAACTCCGGGCCCAAGGCACCGGGGTCCTCGGTGGTCAGCGTGTACTCGCGGTGGTCGCCCGCGACGCTCTGCGAGATCACCCTGCTGCCCGCGGGCAACACGGACTCCAGCTGCGCGGTGTCCACGGGGGAGTCCGTGGAGAAGCACACCTCGCGGCGTCCCCCGGTCAGTTCGGCCGGGGTGCCCTCGGCCACCACCGAGCCGTGGTCGATGACGATCACGCGATCGGCCAGGCGCTCGGCCTCCTCCATGTGGTGCGTGGTCAGGATCACCGCCACGCCGGCCTCGCGCAGGGCCGTCACCAGATCCCAGGTGGCCATGCGCGCCTGCGGGTCCAGACCCGCCGTCGGCTCGTCCAGGAAGACCAGTTCGGGGCGCCCGACCACGGCACAGGCCAGTGACAGGCGCTGTTGCTGCCCACCGGACAGACGACGGAAGGGCGTGGCGGCCACGGAGGTCAGGCCGAGTCGTTCCAGCAGCAGGTCGGGATCGATCGGCCTGGCGTGGAAGGAGGCCATCAGTCGAAGCCACTCGGCCGCGCGGGCGCCCGTGGGCACCCCACCGGACTGGGGCATCACCCCGACACGGGGTTTGAGGGCGCCCGCGTCGACGACCGGGTCCAGGCCCAGAACCCGTACCCGTCCGCCGTCGGCGCGGCGGAAGCCCTCGCAGATCTCGATGGTGGTGGTCTTGCCGGCGCCGTTGGGCCCGAGCAGCGCGGTCACCGCGCCTCGGCGCGCACTGAAGGTGAGGCCGCTGACTGCGGTGGCGGCGCCGTAGCGCTTGACCAGATCGACGACCTCGACGGCGGCTGTGTCCATGGCTCATGAGTCTACGTCCGGTCCCGTCGGACGGCTCACCGCCCCGGAGACGACGGGACGGCGGCCTTCGCGCCCGCTCGCCGAGGAGAGTCCGCATCCTGGCGCGGCGGTCTCGGTGCGCGGTCACAAGGGCATGTACGGTCCGGTCCCTCGGTGGGGCCCGGGACGTGCGTGTGACCTTAGGCAAGCCTGCCCTTGGTGACGAAGGGCATGAAGGCGAGTTTGCCTAGGTGGACTTATTTACGCCACACTGATGTTGTCAAAAGGCAGGAGCGGTGTTCGAGGAGGGAGGGGAACCTGTGTCCATGGCATCCGGTGTGCCCCGTCCCATGACCGGACCGGAACGCGGGGCCGAGACCGGTACCCGGGCTCGGGTCGCACGGCTCATCCTCGAGGAGGGGCCGATCACCGCCTCCGCTCTGGGGGAGAGGCTCGGCCTGACCCCGGCGGCCATTCGTCGCCACTTGGACAACCTGACCGGTGAGGGCATGATCGAGGCCCGCGACGCCCGACCCCACGGCGGACGCCGTCGCAGGGGACGGCCCGCGCGCGTCTTCACCATCACCAACGCCGGGCGTGACGCCTTCGTCCACGCCTACGACGACCTCGCCACCAACGCTCTTCGTTTCCTGGCCGAGACGGCCGGACCCGAGGCGGTGAGCGAGTTCGCCCGCAGTCAGGTCGCCGACCTGGAGCGCCGCTACAAGCCCATGCTGGACGCGGTCGAGCCGGACCAGCGCGTCCGGCTGCTGGCCGAGGCGCTCTCCAACGACGGCTACGCCGCCACCGCGGGTCGGGCACCCGCGCCCGGAGGCGGCGACCAACTGTGCCAGCACCACTGCCCCGTCGCGCACGTGGCCGCCGAGTTCCCGCAACTCTGTGAGGCCGAGATCGAGGCCTTCGCGCGTCTGCTGGAGACCCCGGTGCGCAGGCTGGCCACCATCGCCCACGGCGACGGTGTGTGCACCACGCACGTCACCCCGCGGGGGGACGGGGCGAGCGGGGAGGAAGGCATCCCCGCATCCAAGGCCATCCGCCAGGCGGCGGAGGGCCCGGTTCAACACAAGGACGTCTGAGTCCAGGAGGAGTCCGCGCATGACGTCTATCGCGCATCCTGAGCTTGAAGGGCTCGGGAACTATGAGTACGGCTGGGCCGACCCCGACAGTGCCGGCGCCTCGGCACGCCGCGGTCTGAACGAAGAGGTCGTCCGCGACATCTCCGCCAAGAAGGACGAGCCGGAGTGGATGACCAAGCTCCGTCTCAAGTCCCTGCGGCTGTTCGACAAGAAGCCGCTGCCCGACTGGGGTGCGGACCTGTCCAGGATCGACTTCGACAACATCAAGTACTTCGTGCGGTCCACGGAGAAGCAGGCCACCTCCTGGGAGGAGCTGCCCGAGGACATCAAGAACACCTACGACAAGCTGGGCATCCCCGAGGCGGAGAAGCAGCGCCTGGTCGCCGG
>CALGOD010000115.1 GCA_937957845.1 uncultured Nocardiopsis sp. | reverse complement strand
CCATGAGCAGGGTCAACGCGCCGCGGGTGCTGGAGAAGAGCCTAGCGGAGCACCGGCGGGAAGCCGCTGCTGGGCCACGGCCGAGCACCGCCCGGCCCTTATGGATTCACGACCATCCTGGCACCGGGCGCAGTAAAGGTCTATACCATTGTCGGAAGTTATCAGCGGGTTTGCACAGTTAACAAAGCCGAACACCGATGTCATACCTGGTCTTCCCCCCATCGGGGGACCCGCGGTCAGGGCACCAGCATGTCCGGGGTGAGGTTGGCCTCCGTACCCTCGATGCCCAAATCGCCGGCACGCTTGTCGGCCATCGCCAACAGCCTCCGGATACGTCCCGCGATGGCGTCCTTGGTCAGCGGCGGGACCGACAACTGCCCCAGCTCCTCCAAGGAGGCCTGCTTGTGCTCCAGACGCAGCTTCCCCGCGGCCACCAGGTGCTCGGGAGCGTCGTCACCCAGGATCTCCAGGGCCCGCTCCACACGTGCTCCCGCGGCCACCGCCGCTCGCGCGCTGCGCCGCAGGTTGGCGTCGTCGAAGTTGGCCAGGCGGTTGGCGGTCGCGCGCACCTCCCGACGCATCCGCCTCTCCTCCCACGCCAGCACGCTCTGGTGGGCGCCCAGCAGGGTCAGCAGAGCACCGATGGAGTCCCCGTCGCGCACCACCACACGGTCCACGCCCCGCACCTCCCTGGCCTTGGCGTGCACCTTCAGGCGACGCGCGGATCCCACCAGCGCCAACGCGGCCTCCGGCCCGGGGCAGGTGACCTCAAGGGACATCGACCGGCCGGGCTCGGTGAGGGAACCGTGCGCGATGAAGGCCCCCCGCCACGCCGACTCGGCGTCGCAGGCCCCTCCCGCGACCACGTGCCGGGGCAGACCACGCACCGGACGGCCGTTGTTGTCCACCAGTCCCGTCTGCCGGGCCAGGGACTCGCCCTCCTTGATGACCCGCACCACGTAACGGTTGCCCTTGCGCAGACCGCTGGGGGAGAGCACGACCACCTCGGACTCGTGTCCGAAGACCTCGGAGATGTCCTTGCGAAGGCGACGCGCGGCGGCCCCGGTGTCGAGCTCCGCCTCGATCACGATGCGCCCGCTCACCAGGTGCAGGCCTCCGGTGAACCGCAGGATGGTGGACACCTCCGCCTTGCGGCAGCATGGCTTGAGAATGGCCAGACGGCTCAGTTCATCCTTCACCACGCCGGTCATCGCCATCTCTGCGATCCTCCCCCTCGACGAATCCGATACGGTGCCGCGCGCTCGGCTGCGGGATGCTCCCGCCACGGTCCCGTCACGAGCGGCTTTCTCCGTGGCAGACTACGTCACCGGGGGCCGAGTGCCGATCCCCGCACGGCGTGTCGCCCATCCGCCGCCCGGCCCGGCAGCGTCCCTGTCGTCCTTCGTGCCGTTGTGGGGTCAATTGCCCCCGGCCTGTGAGGACAGGACCTCACGCAGATGGTCGCGAAGGACGAGGGCGTGGTTGTGCTCGGTGTCCTTGGCCGCGTACAGCAGGGTGACGGGCCCCTTGCGCGCGGCCTTCAGAAGCGGTTCCAGAGCCTCTGGACGCTCCTCCAACTCCGCCCGATAGCGTTCGGCGAACTCTGCGAAGCGGTCCGGATCGTGACCGAACCACTTCCGGAGCTCATCGCTCGGCGCGGCCTCCTTCACCCAGACGGTCTCGGCGAGGGAGTCCTTGGACACTCCGCGAGGCCACAGCCTGTCCACCAGGAAACGTTCGCCCGGCGGCAGGTCCGACTCCCGGTCGGGGTGGCCCACGGCGCGGACCTCGTCATGGACGCGTTCCACGAACACTCGTTGTTCGGCCATGACGCCGGTCTTCCCCCCACGGTCCCCGGTGAACCCCTCAACCCTGGAGGATCCGTTCGAAGGCGGACGCGAGGCGGTCGGGGTCATGGCGCGGGGTGCCGTCGTCGTGGGACAGGTGCGCCAGTTCCAGGCACCCGCCGAGCCGACCGACCATCTCTTTGAGCGGCCGGTCCTCCTCCACCTTCCCCTGGTCGGCGAGCACCACGTCCACCCCCAGTTCCGGGGCGTGCTCGTGCAGCACCTCCAGGTAGGTCTCGGGGCGGAAGTCGTCGGTCTCGCCCTGCTGTGGTGACAGGTTCAGCACCACCAGGCGTTTGGCCCGGGTGCCGACCAGGGCGCGCGCCAGGTCCGGGACCAGCAGGTGGGGCAGCACGCTGGTGAACCACGACCCGGGGCCGAAGACCACCCAGTCGGCCTCGCGCACGGCCTTGACCGCCTGCGGGCTGGCGGGCGGATCCTCCGGGACCAGGGAGATGGAACGCACCTTGCCGCTGGTGCTCGCACAGGCCACCTGGCCGCGCACCGTGGTCAGCGCCTCCGGTCTTCGCGGATCCAGCCCCGACACCTCCGCGACGATGTCCAACGGCACCGACGACATCGGCAGCACCCTGCCGTGCGCGCCCAGCAGCTGGCCCACCCAGTCCAGGCCCGCCACCGAGTCGCCGAGCAGCTCCCACAGGGCCACGATCAGGAGGTTGCCGACCGCGTGACCGTGCAGTTCGCCCTCCGAACGGAACCGGTGCTGGATGACCTGGCTCCAGGTGTGTCCCCACTCGTCGTCACCGCACAGCGCGGCCAACGCCATGCGCAGGTCACCCGGCGGCAGGACGCCCAACTCCCTGCGGAGCCGCCCACTGGACCCACCGTCGTCGGCGACCGTCACGATCGCCGTCACGTCGGCGGTCACCCTCCGCAGGGCCGACAGGGCGGCGTACAG
>CALGOD010000114.1 GCA_937957845.1 uncultured Nocardiopsis sp. | reverse complement strand
GAGCCCTGAGAGACGCCCGGAAGATTCCGAGGGTGCACCGGTGGGTGTGGCCGTCACAGGCGACCTGGGAATATCTCCGGCCCGGTACGGAAAGGCTCCTCAGGGGGTGGCAGGTCTCATGCGCTGTCAAGGAACACGGAGCTTCGAACACCCCGACCAGACTCCATTGCGTAGAGCCATAATGAAGACACGGAAAGTAGTATCGGGCTGCTCGGCGACAGACCGGGCCGACTCTCCGGGTTGAAGAGCCGTCGAACGCCAAGCCATGTCCTGCGGCCACCGGCGTCCGCGCCGACCACGGTCCCGGCTTCGGTCACAGGGAGGAAGACCATGAGTCAGCACACCGACCAACCCAGGCGAGGCACGGAGATGGGCGTCGATCCGAAACCACGCAGCCGCACCGTCACCGACGGCATCGAAGCCGCACCCAGCCGTGGCATGCTCCGCGCGCTCGGCATGGGCGATGGTGACTGGGACAAACCGATCATCGGTGTCGCCAGCTCGTGGAACGAGATCACCCCTTGCAACCTCTCCTTGGACCGCCTCGCACGCGCGACGAAAGGGGGTGTGCACGCGGCCGGCGGCTACCCCTTGGAGTTCGGCACGATCTCCGTCTCCGACGGCATCTCCATGGGCCACGACGGCATGCACTTCTCCCTCGTCTCACGTGAAGTGGTCGCCGCCTCCGTCGAGACGGTCATGCAGGCGGAGCGGCTGGACGGGTCGGTTCTGCTCGCCGGTTGCGACAAGTCACTACCCGGCATGCTCATGGCGGCCGCACGCCTGAACCTCGCCTCCGTCTTCGTGTACGCGGGCACGATCGCTCCCGGCTGGGTGAAGCTGTCCGACGGTACGGAGAGGGACGTGACGCTCATCGACGCCTTCGAGGGTGTCGGGGCCTGCAAGGCGGGAAGGATGAGCGTCGGTGACCTCGACAGGATCGAACGCGCCATCTGCCCCGGCGAAGGCGCCTGCGGTGGCATGTTCACGGCCAACACCATGGCGGCGACCGCCGAGGCGATGGGCATGAGCCTGCCCGGTTCCACCGCTCCCCCTTCCGCGGATCGGCGTCGCGACCATTACGCACACCTGTCCGGCGAGGCGGTGGTCTCCATGCTCGAACAGGGAATCTCCACGCGCGACATCATGACGAGGAAGGCGTTCGAGAACGCCATCACCGTCGCCATGGCGCTCGGCGGCTCCACCAACGCCGTCCTGCATCTGCTCGCCATCGCCCACGAGGCCAAGGTCGACCTCGAACTCGACGACTTCAACCGCATCTGCGACCGTGTCCCCCACATCGGCGACCTCAAGCCGTTCGGCAGGTACGTCATGAACGACGTCGACCGTGTCGGTGGCATCCCCGTCCTGATGAACGCGCTCCTCGGCGAGGGACTCCTGCACGGTGACGCCCTCACCGTCACGGGCCGGACCGTCGCGGAGAACCTCCACGACCTTGCTCCCGAACCGATCGACGGGACCGTCCTTCATCACTTCGACGACCCTCTCCACCCCACCGGCGGTATCACCGTTCTCCACGGGTCGCTCGCACCGGAGGGCGCGGTCGTGAAGACCGCCGGTTTCGACACCGAGGTCTTCACGGGCCCCGCGCGTGTGTTCGAACGTGAACAGGCCGCGATGGACGCGCTCAACGCCGGGCGAATCCGCGCGGGGGACGTCGTGGTGATCCGCTACGAGGGCCCCAAGGGCGGACCCGGCATGCGGGAGATGCTGGCCATCACCGCCGCGATCAAGGGCGCGGGCCTGGGCCGCGACGTCCTGCTCCTGACCGACGGGCGCTTCTCCGGCGGGACCACGGGTCTGTGCGTGGGCCACATCGCCCCGGAGGCGGTCGAGGGCGGACCTATCGCTTTCGTCCGCGAGGAAGACCGCATCACGGTGGACATCCCCGCGCGCACCATCGCTCTCCATGTCGACGCGGAGGAACTCCGAGCACGCCGATCCCACTGGCAGCCCCTTTCCGGCAAGTTCGAGGAGGGCGTCCTCGGCAAGTACGTGCGACTCGTCCGTTCCGCCTCCACCGGAGCCGTCACGGGCTGACCCGTCCCAGATGCGTCACGCACCCGCCAGACCCCGCCCAGCGCCCGGGCCGGGCAGGGGGCTGGTCCACGGTGCGAGTGCTCGTGGCCGTGGGTGCCTGTCGCAGCGCATGGACGGACCCGGGTGTCGTGGTGGGGCGGTACGGTTCGGGCCCGAGCCGTACCGCCCCAGGAGAAGACGTGGCCCAGTATTCGCCCGTACCGGAGCTGAACCTGCTCAAGGAACTGGAGGAGAGGGCCGCCGGCGACTTCGTCGCAGACGGCTTCGAGATGCTCGACTACGGCGATCCCGAGCCGCTGTCCGGCTGGCCGGAGGATCCGGCCTTCCGCTCCCGTCTCGTTCCCTTCGCCCTCGCCAACGGCTCCGGCTCCGTCTACGCCCTGTGGCGTTGCGACGACCGCGAGGACCTCGCCACTCTGCCCGTCGTCGTGCTCGGTGACGAGGGCGCCCTGGCGGTGGCGGCCGAGACCTCCCGCCACCTGGTTCTGCTCCTGGGTGCGGACTCCGAGATCGGTGTCGACCACGGATACCCGCCCTACCTGCGCGGCGAGCCTCAGGAGGAGGACACACCTCGCCGGGCCCGCTACCGTGCCTGGTTCCAGGAGCACTTCGGACGTGCCCTGCCCACCGAATCCGAGGCCACCGCGGTGCTGTCCGACGCACAGAACCGCTACGCGGAGCGGTTCGCCCAGTGGTCGGACCGCTTCCTGTCCCGGTGAGGCTCGGCCGCTGTTCCGTTTCCTTCCGACGGGCGGCCATCCACCCGTGACGGCCCGGAATCCGCCTGTGTGGTGCCCACGCACACAGACGGATCCAGGCGCCATCTCGGCGTCCGACCGCAGGGCTCCTGCCAGGCCCTGCCGTACGGACTCCGCCCGGTGCCGGGAACGGACACCTTCCTCTCACCGGCTCGGAGCCTTGCCCACCGCGGTCGGTCACCATGCCCTGTGACCATGCGGTGGTGCGGCTCCTGTGGTCGCACCCGGAGTCCTCACCCGTACAACGCTCCGGGAACGACCGACCCGCATCCCCTCGGGCCGCCACCGGTGCGCTCCTCCGCCCTGTCGGAGGCCACACCGGGAGAGTGGGGTTCCGCTGTCCGTCGACCGGTTCCCTATGGCCGGTGTATCGGAATGCGATCCCCGACCTTGGCCGGCTCCGGAGGACCCCGGGATCTTTCCAGATCGTCCCCGTCCCGTTGTCGACGGCCCTGCGGCGCGACAGGGCGGTCCGCCGATGCGCGTTCCCCGGAACGAGCCTGCGCGCTCTCGTCTGGGGCACGGTCGGCCGGAACGAGGCCTGGGGTAAGAACGGTGTCGGTCTCGGTGACGACGGCAGATCCGTCGTCGGGGAGAGCGGACTCTTGTGGGGCTCGGTCCGTCAGCGGTCCCGAGAGAGGTTCCCCGGAGTCGACGGTGTTCCGGAGGCCGGACGACTCGGGGGCCGCGGTTCCGCTCGGCGATGTGCGGTGGTCGATCACCAGTGCCGGCGAGGCGTCCTCGACGCGGAAGCGGCGCCAGGCCGTGGTACCGGCCTCACCGCGTTCCTTGAGCCGCAGGTGGAGGTGGGACTCCCCGTTGTCCACGGCCCACTGGTAGGCCTCTGTCGCGTCGAACTCCACGCCACCGTCCACCGGGCAGGCGGACCGGCCGCCCTTGACGGCCCGGGTGTCGAGCAGCGCGTGCGCGGTCGGCTGGTCGTTCCAGGTGGTCCCGGCGTCGAAGGGGTCGATCCGGTGCAGTTGGACGTG
>CALGOD010000113.1 GCA_937957845.1 uncultured Nocardiopsis sp. | reverse complement strand
ATCGTCCCCCCGAGATGCCATGGTATTCGGCCAGGGTCGCCCTGGACCCCTCCGGCGTGCACCTGCTCGTCACCATGGAGGACGAAGCCGGGGGTCACAGGTGAGATCGCCTGTATGACCGGTGCCGGCCCGGCATCGAAGCCGTAAAGGTCCGTGCGGCTCCTGAGCCACGATGAGTAGACATCCGATGGGACAAAGACGCCCCCGCCCAGGGCAAGTGGGCGGGAGCGTCCCCGTGGTCCACCCCCACATGCGTGGGGCTCACCTCAACCTATCCCGCGTCCTCCGTGACCTCGTCGGTTCGTCCCCACGTGCGTGGGGCTCACCCTGCAACTGCCCGAAGACCTCCACGACCGACTTACCGACCGCGTCAAAGAGGACCGCCGCTCGCTCCACTCCAAGATCGTTCCTCTGCTGGAAACCGCCCTCGATGTGAAGGCCCCCGAGCGTTCGTGGCTCCGGAGGCCTCCGGTCATGGTCAGTTCTCCTCTACCAGGTCGACGTCGAGGATGTTCGGGAACATCGAGAGGAACCCGAACCGCCATCCCACGAGGGTGAACCGGTAGGTGTGACCTGGTTCGATCTCGACCCACATGTCAGCGGAGTCCCACTTACCGCGCCACAGCGAGTCCCGGTTGGCGAGCACCCCGCACTGCTCGGTGTAGACCCGGTAAGAACCTGAATCGCCCCCACGGTCCTTGTCCGTGACGGTGCATGTGACGGTGCGCTCGTCATGGTGGGCGTAGGCGTGGCTCACACCGATCGGCACGAGGATCATCGCGCTGACGAAGAAGGTGGAGCCACCGAGCAGTAGGGACGTGACACAGCCTTCTTGCACGCGGACACCGACCCAGATTCCGATGGCGGTGAGCAGGAGGGTCGCGCCGAACGCGATCCAGACAGCAGTCATGACTTCTCCTTGGGGGGTGGGGGCGAGGTTTCGAGTCATAAGCTGATGGCGCACCAGACGCCCCGGCTCGTCGGCGGGCACGACCTCCGCCACGCGGGTCCACACCTGCCAACGGCGGGCTTGGGACAGGCCCCGCGCTGCCCCCCAGGCACTCAGGACGGTGAGAGCTTCGTCCCGCCACAGCAAGCTGGGAGGGCACGAACGGGTCCGTGCCCATGCGCGGTGTGTCTTCGTGGACCTGGTGGAGAGCACCTCCGTCAGCAACCAGCACTTCCCACCAGGTGGGGACGGTCGCGATCGCGGCGTCCACGTACCGGCCGGTGGTCACCAGGGTCATCTGGTCGAAGATCCGCCCGTAGGCCTTCGCCTGGCCTGAGAGACGGCTGAGGGTGTCGACGTCTGACTTGATCTCGTAGCCGTGCATGTGGTCGGTGGTGATGGCAGCGATGTCGACGCGACGCTCCCCTGCGCAGAGGCCCATTTCGTGGCGGATGAGCACGTTGGGGTGGCGGTGGGCGAGATCGGGGGCGAGGAGGGTGCGGATGGTGGGGTCACGCAGGAGGACGTCCATCACGCCTCCTTGGATTCGTTGAGCAGGGCGCGGGCCTTTGCGTACTTCGCGCGAAGTCGGGCCGCCTTCTCCTCGGGTGGCAGTGACAGCCGCCCGAGAGGGGCAGCCGCCGCGCGATGCACTGCGTCATCGTAGGACTCGTCTGCCTGCTTGGCGACGGCTTTCACGGCACGGTTCCCGGTCCATCCCCACGTGTGTGAGGCTCACGTCGTGGAGGGCGGCGTTGTGGCGGCCAGCGGGCGGTTCATCCCCACGTGCGTGGAGCCCACTGGCTCAGAGCTCAGGGTCGATGTGGGTCGGGCCCTCGGTGGGATTGGCGGTCATTCTGTTGTGCTCCAGCGGTCATGGGATCCGGGTGCGAGGTGAAAATTAGCGTTGGGGTGGGACTTTTCATGGGTTTTTGGAGAGGATGGCCGAGGCTGACTGTTTCTTCGCCGGCCGGTAGGTCTCGCGGAGATAACGCCCCGCGTTGTCGCAGGTCGTTAAGCGTGAGCCCCACGTACGTGGGAATGGACCGGGTTTTCTCGACGATTTCCCTGCTCAGGTCGGGTGAGCCCCACGCACGTGGGGATGAACTGGCCGCGGTGCGCGATCGACTCGGTGAACATGCGGGCCCTCAAAGGGGGGACCTGACAGATCCGAATCCTGTCGGTCGGGGCAAGAAGGGGTCGAAGACCCACCTGATCACCGACCGGACCGGTCCGCCCCTGTCCGTGGCGATCTCCGAGGCCAACACCCACGACAGCCAGGACCTCCAACCCTGGTGCGAGGCATCCCTCCCATCCGTTCCCGACGTGGACCACGACGACGCCGCCCCGCCAAGCTGCACGACGACAAGGGCTACGACTACGACTACCTGCGCCGCTGGCTCCGCGAACAGGGGATCGGCCACCGTCTGACCTGCAAGG
>CALGOD010000112.1 GCA_937957845.1 uncultured Nocardiopsis sp. | reverse complement strand
GCGGACAGCGCCCGCAGGAACGCGGGGGCGTCGAAGATCTCGCCCGCGGAGGCCGCACCGGTGGTCTTGACCCGCCCGGTGAGGATGCGGTGGACCGCCTCCACCGCCAGCGGAGCTGTGACCGCGTAGATGTCCCGGCCGCGGGCCGAAGCCCGACGCTCCCTGCCGCCGGCCCGCACGACGACGTCGACGACGAAGGTCTGCGCGGACCGGCCGCGCTCGTCGGCCGGGGCCGGCGGCGGTGTGTCCGGGGCCGACAGCTCCTCGGCGGCCTCGACCGTCATGTGCGCACGCACCTCGGGAACGGCCAGGTGGCGGGGGATCGTGACGGACTCGGCCATCGTGAACCCGCCGACGACGGCCCTGGTGCCCATGGGATCCGGGAACGTCCACTCCAGGAGGGGCCGGGGGCCGTCGAGGTACTCCATCCGACCGCCGGTATGGAGGACGCGTCGGCCGCCCCGCCGCTGTTGGGACACCCGGCCCGCGATGCGGGTTCCGGCCGTGGGGTGCCAACCGCTCAGCCCGTACGCGACGTGCACCTCGTCAGCCCTCTTCCAGTCCCCCATCGCCGTCACGGCCAACAGGTCGCCGAGAGCACCGAAGAACGCCATCGCGGGCACTACCGCCATCCCCGAGGCACGGGCGCGGTCCGTGAAGCGCGCGAACGTGTCGAGGTTGGCCTCGATCTCGGCCGCCACGTCCACGTACGGGATGCCCGCGCGCAACGCCGCCTCGACCACGGGGACGGCGGTCACGGCGAAGGGGCCGGCGCAGTTGACCACGGCCGCCGTGCCTTCCAAGGCGCGGTCGAGCGAGGACGGGGCGTCGGTCGACGCCGTCCGAAGGTCGAGGTCCGGTGTCCCCAGCGCCCGCAGCCTGAGCCCGTCACGGCCGACGAGGACGGGGACGTACCCGCGGTCGCGCAACTCCGCCGTCACGAACCGCCCGGTGTGCCCGTAGGCACCGAACACGGCAACCGCAGGTCCCGGTTCCATCGGTCCTCCTCACCGCTTGAGTGGTCCACGGAAAGATCATGTCGCCGACCGCCGACCCGCACCAGTGTCCGGAACGACACGATGCGTACAATTCCGGACATGCCTACTGTCGCGCTGGTCGTCACCGACGGGATGCTGCACTTCGAGCTTTCCGTGGCCCACGAGGTCTTCGGCGCAGACCTATCTGGGAAGGTCGATCCCTGGTACGACGTCGCCCTCTGCGGACCCGGCACCGCAAGGATCGGTCGGTTCCTCATGGAGCCGGACCACGGACTCGACCGGCTGGCACATGCCGAAACGGTGATCGTGCCCGGGTGGGCCGATGTGGACGAACCCCCGCCGACCGACATGGTCGACGCTGTGCGCGCGGCCCATGACGCGGGCGCACGGGTGGCCTCCCTCTGCACGGGCGCGTTCGTTCTCGCCGCGGCGGGTCTCTTGGACGGACGGCGCGCGACCACGCACTGGGCCCACACCGAGGCCCTGGCCTCTCGCTACCCGCGGGTGGAGGTCGACCCCGGGGTGCTCTACGTCGACAGCGGCAGAGTACTCACCTCCGCGGGCAAGGCCGCGGCGATGGACCTGTGCCTGCACCTGGTCCGGCTCGACCACGGCTCGGCGGTCGCCAACACCGTCGCCCGCCGGCTGGTCGTGCCCCCTCACCGGCCCGGTGGGCAGGCGCAGTTCGTTGTCGCCCCGGTCCCCGCCCAGGACGGCCACCCCCTGGCCGAGCTGTTCCCCTGGGTGATGGAACGGCTGGACCAGCCGCTCACGGTGGAGGACCTGGCCCGCCGGGCGAACATGAGCTCGCGCAACCTGGGCCGCCATTTCAGGGCGATGACCGGTACCACGCCCCTGCAGTGGCTGCTGGCGCAGCGGATCCGTCGCGCCCAGGAGCTGCTCGAGACCACCGGGGACGGCGTGGAGGCCATCGCGGCCGCCGTCGGCATGGGTACCGCCACGACGTTGCGCCGGCACTTCGGCCGCGAGGTCGGTGTGCCTCCCGACGTGTACCGCCGCACTTTCCGCGACCGGACACCCCGTCAGGGATGAGGTGTGCCCCGTCCGGCCGGGCACGGAGACGGGCGAGTCCGCCCTATCCGGGCACGCAGCCTCCGGGATGGTTAGTGTCGGGGGCATGGCTTTCGATCCCACGGCGTCCTTCGCCCGCCCCCGCGTCGCCTCCGGCGCCCTGTTCTTCGACGGCCCCGGCCGAGTGATGATGGTGGTCCCCTCCTACAAGGACCACCTGGACCTCCCCGGCGGATTCATGGAACACGGCGAGACACCGACCCAGGCCGTGGCCCGTGAGGTGAAGGAGGAACTGGGGATCACCCCGCCGATCGGCCGGCTCCTGGTCGTGGACTGGGCGCCCACCCCCGCCGAGGGCGACAAGCAGCTGTTCGTCTTCGACGGGGGAGTGCTCGACCAGGGTTGGCTGGACCGCATCGTCCTCGACCCCTCCGAACTGACCGACTACGCCTTCCACGACGTGGCCTCCATCCCCGGGGCGACGATCCCCCGCCTCGCGCGTCGGATCGACCAGGCGGTACGCGCCCATCGGGAGGGCACGACCCTCTACCTGGAGGACGGCGTGCCCGTCCGGTAGGGGCCTCCTTCCGTGGGCGGGGTGCGGGAACCGCCGAGGCCCGCCCACGACGCCCCGACGCCGCCGCGGGCCCGACACACCACCGAGGACCCGACCGGAAAGGAGCGGGGAGGGACGCGGCCCGCGTTAGGGTCGAAGCCCCTGCTACGACCGGTCGGTCCTCGACACCAGCGGAGGAACCAGGATGGACGCCGCCGTCGACGCCGCCCAGTGGCACGACTTCGGTGTCGCGGTCATCGGCGCCAGTGCCGCGCTGGCCGGTCTGCTCGTGGTGGCGGTGTCCATCAACCTGCAGCCGATCCTGGCCAACGAGGGACTACCCCGACGGGTCGTCCTGGCCCTGGTGACCTTGACGACGCCGCTGGTCTTCTCCGTGGTGTTGTTGATCCCCGCGATCTCGCCCACCGTGGTGGGCTCCCTCCTTCTGGCGGTGGGACTCGGGAGCGGTCTGGTCCTCGGCGTGATCGTCGCGCCGTCCCACCGACCGCAGGAACGTTCCCTGGTCCAGTGGCTGGTCGCCCCCGTCCTACCGGTGGTGCTGCTGTCGGGTTCGATCGTGCTGGCCGGCGTGGGGGTCCTCCTGGGAACGCTCGGCGGGCTCTACTGGCTTCCCGTCGCCGTCATCGCCTCGGTGCTGGGCGGACTCACCCAGACGTGGGTGCTGCTCATCGAGATCCTGCGCTGACCTGCGGGGAAGGCGATGGCCGTCGCCTCACCGGGCCCGGACGTCGTGGCCGTCGGGGTCGGCGGGGGCGATCCTGCGGGCGATCACCGCGCAGACGAAGAGCTGGATCAGGTGGAAGATCATCAGTGGGAGCACGTACATCCCCACCTGCTCGGAGGGGAACAGCAGGATGGCCATCGGCAGCCCGCTCACCTGGCTCTTCTTCGACCCGCAGAACAGCAGGACCACACGGTCGGCCCGCTCCAGACGCACCAGGCGGCCGAGCCCGGTGAACAGGGTGAGCACGACGGCCAGGAGCACGCACGAGACCAGGATGACGACGAGCAACTGCGACGGCGGGACGATCTCCCACAACCCCTGCGTCACGCCGGCGCTGAACGCCGCGTAGACCACGAGCAGCACCGACCCCTGGTCGACGACCGACACGACCGGCCTGTGCCTCTTCAACCACGGCCCGATCCGACCGTGCAACAGCTGTCCGGCGAGGAAGGGGACCACGAGCTGCCCGAGGATCCCCAGCAGGGACTCGGCGGTGATCTCCACCGTCGACCCCAGCAGGATCGCGGCGAGCAGCGGGGTCAAGACCACCCCGAGCACGTTGGAGATGGACGCCGAGCTCACGGCGAGGGCCACGTTGCCACGGGCGATCGAGGTGAAGGCGATCGAGGACTGCACGGTCGACGGCAGGATGCACAGGAACAGGAACCCCGTCGCCATCACCGGGCTCAACACCGACGACGGCAGCGCCACGATCGCCAGCCCGAGAAGGGGGAAGACCAGGAACGTGCCGCCGAGCACGAGAAGCTGGAAGCGCCACCGGGAGAACCCGCGTCGGGTCTCGGCGGGGGAGAGCTTGGCCCCGTGGAGGAAGAACAGCAGACAGATCGCCACGACGGTGAGGTGGTCCAGCGCCTCCGCCGCCACTCCGCGGGCCGGCACCAGCGTCGCGACGACGGGCAGGAGCATCAGCAGGAGCAGGAACGGATCCAGGAACCGGGGCAGACGGGTGAGCATCCGTCCACTTTGCCCTCAGGAGACTCACGGGCAACAGTGTTAACGGCGTGACGGTGTTCACTGGTCGGGATGACCTTCGGCACCGTGTTCCCTCAGGTGGAGAGGGGGAGTCACCGCGCCGGGGAGGGTTCCTCGCGACGGAAGAGGAAGAGTCCGTACCGTGCCTTGGGGTCCACCCACTGGGCTCGCAGGCCGAAACCGTGCGCCCCCACCTCCCGGGCCAGGCCCTGTTCGTCGAACTTCACCGAGTAGCCCACGTTGAGGAAGTGCCCGCGCGGGAGGCGCAGAGTGAGGCCGAGTCCCGGTATCGACACCCTCTGATCGGCGAGGGCGTGAAGACGTCCCTCCACCGTGGAGGTCCGCGCGTTGTAACAAGCCTCCGCAACGAAGTCGTCGAGCACGAAGTCGGCACCGTAGAGGTCGTTGAGCCGGGTGAGGTAGTTGAGCCGGAAGTCGGCGAAGGCCGTGTAGCCGACGGGATCGTTGTAGCAGGTCTCCAGGGCCTCGGGGCTCTTGTCCAGATCGGCGGAGACCAGGAAGCTCTCGCCCGGTCTCAGAGTGCGGGCGATCTCGTGGAGCAGCCCGTCCCGCTCCTCACGCGTGGCGTTCCCGAAACTACTGCCCAGAAAAATGACCGCCAGCGGCTCGCCGGTGTGCTCGCGCAGCCAGTCCAGACCGGCCTCGTAGCGTCCCCACAGTCCGGTGACCTCCAGGTCGTCCAACTGCGAGGACAATTCGGCGGCGCTGGAGCGCAACATGCCCTCGTCAACGTCGATCGGAAGGTACGTGGTCGGCCGTAGACGCACGCAGCTCTCCAGCAGCAACCGCATCTTCTTCGCGCTTCCGCTGCCCAGCTCCGCGATCCGCCCGCCGTCCAGCAACTCGGCGATCTCCGGCGAGTGGCGTTCCAGTAGGGCGCGCTCCACACGGGTCAGGTAGTACGTGGGCAGCTCGGTGATCTGCTCGAACAGGTCGGAGCCGACCGCGTCGTAGCCGAGCCAGGGCGGCAGGTGGGGCGGCGTCCGCCGAAGGCACTCGCGTACGACGTCCTCCTCCGGGGGTGCCTCACCCCTGCCGGCGACCGGGAGGACACGGGCTCGCGTCGCGGGTTCGGGCGGGTTCACACCCTCCCCGCTTCCACGGCGTGGCGAAAGCTCGACTCGCCCCTGTTCCAACAGTGCAACAGCCGCTCCTCCAACCGGCCGGCCAGGAACGTGCTGCTGCGGACCCCGAACACGATGTCGGCGGCCAATTCCGGCTCGGCGCTCAACAGCGGTGTGATCACCCCGCGCCGGATGAGCTGCTCGTGCACCGCGTCGGCCTCCACGTGTTCGGCGTAGAAACGGATGGCGGCCGGCCCACAACCCAGCCTCCGCATGGCCTGGACCAGCCGGTCCGAGCCGGGGGAGGAGGTGATCTCCACGGTGGCGAACTGCCCGATCAGCGCCCCCCGCAATCCCCGGTGCAGCCCGCACAGCGACATGAAGTTGACCTCGGCCAGCATCTCGGCGGGCGCGGAGTCCAGGTAGGCGCCATAAGTAGCGGAAAGACCGAGCTCGGTCATCATCTCGGCGAAGAGCCTGGAGTGCACCTGCTCGGGGTCGCCCGCACCGTACTCGTCGTGCTGCACCGTCACCAGGGCGGCCTTCGGCGTGCCGTCCAGACGCGGGATGACGAAGGTCTGCGGGTCGGCCTCCTTCAAGTGGTAGAGCGAGCGGTGGGCGACGTACTCGCGCAGCTGCCACATCTCCCCGCGGCGGCGCAGGTGATGGGACAGGCCGAACGCGTCGAGGTGCTCGACCAGGAGTGCGTCGAGCTCGCCCTCGACGTCCGTACCGGCGGGCACGTCGTCCCGGAGCGCACCGAGGAAGACCCTTTCCAACTCGGCGCGGATCGCCAGCAGGGCCGGATCCCACTCCAGGCCGGGATCGACCCCCTCGAAACCGCGATAGTGCAGCTCGTAACAGCAGTAGAGCGCCAGCTGGAGATCGTCACCGTAGGGCGGGGAGTCGTCCACGGCGGGAGGTTCGGGTCGTTCTCCGCGCAGCACGGACAGAACATTCTCGGAGATCGGGCCGCGAGGGGCGGGCAGAGTCGGTGCCTTCGGCAGCGTCGTGGTCATGGGTCGTACTCCTTCCGCTCTTCACCGCGTACACGTCGACGGTGGCTGGTGTCGCAGAACGGGCGCCGTCCGCTGCGACCGCACGCGCACAGGGCGGTGACCGCCCGATCGCTGGGCACACGCGTCCCGTCGGGCATCTCCACGTCCACCGGACCGTAGACGAGGATCGGGCCGTCCTCGGTGACGATGACCCGACGGCGGCCCTCAGGCATGGCGTGCCTCGATGACCACGAGTTCCTCCTCCGTCTGCTCGGGGCCGAGCAGCCCGCGGGCGCGCAGCATCGGAGCACGTGCCCGCAGTACCGGCCCGAAAGGGACATGGGCTCTGGCGATCACCTCGGGCACCATCCCGGCCTCACCGAGCCGGTCCAACGTGGCCTGCGAGTCGGCGAGTTCGGACTGCACGAGGAGCAGCACGCCGTCCTCGTTGAGCACCGAGGACACCCCCGCACAGATGCGGTCCAGCAGGAGACGCCCGTCCGGTCCCGCGTCCCAGCACCTCCCCATCCGGTAGCGGGGAGGCAGCAGGCCGGTGGCGGGCATGTACGGCGGGTTGGCGAGCACGAGGTCGAAGCGGTGCGGGGCCACGGGAGCGAACAGGTCGCCTCGTCGGACCGTCGCGGGGATCCCGCGCAGTCGGCTGTTGAGCCAGCTCGCCAACACCGAGCGTCGTGACAGGTCGATCGCGGTGAGGCTGGCCGCGCCGGCACGGAAGGCCTCGATGCCCAGAGCCCCGGTCCCCGAACCGACGTCCAGGACCGAGCTACCGGAGACCTGACCGTGTCGGCGCAGTACCTCGCGGAGCAACGACGTGTCCTCCTGTGCCCGGTACACACCCGGAGGTCTCACTAGCAGCATGACCTAGCCATTACCCGGCCCTCGGGTCGGCCAACCGTGACCACCGTCCTTGTGGGCTGTCGAACGGTGACTGTGGGTGAGGGTGGGGAGGGCGGGGTGGGCGGGGCGAAGCGGTCGGCGGCGCGTTCGTTCCGTGCGGGTTCGGTGACCGACCCCCTCCTCAGGGCCGTTTTCGAGCCTCGCGATGGCCCCGGACGGGGGGTCGGCGAGGTGGGGGCGGGCGGGTCTCTGCTCCCGGTAGCCGTGTGCATCCTCTGGGACGGTCGGGCGCGGGTTGCTG
>CALGOD010000111.1 GCA_937957845.1 uncultured Nocardiopsis sp. | reverse complement strand
CCTCGCCCGCTTTCGGGATCTCGTGCAGGAAGTCGGGGTTCTCCACGTACCACCACACACGCGCGACCTGCGGATCGCTGAGCACATCGCGCCGGAGTTCACTGACCCGTTCCATCCGAACCCGGTGAAGCGCCCTGTCGACCTCACTTCGAGGGCCCACGCGTTCGCGTTCCCGCTCCAAGGCGAGATCCTCTTCGTCCACGGTCAGGCTCACCGACACCGCGACCTCGCGCACCCTCTCCTCACGAAAGCCCCGGGCCTCGGCGATCGCACAAGCGATCTCGGCCTCGGCCATGCCTCGGTCCCCCAGCGGGAAGTTCGCACTCACGCCGGAGGCCATGCGGATGATCTCGCGTTGGATCCGGGCCAAGGCTCCTGCGCGGGCGGCGTTTCCCGCTCCGTTCCACGACAAGATCGCCTCGAAATCCCCTTCGAACCACAAGCCCTCGGTGGCGCTCGCCACACGAGCCTGGAAGGTGTGCGTGGTGTCCGGGGCGCGAAAGGCGATGCTCCAGGCCGGAACATTCGGCCTGTCGCCCCTACCTTGACGTGCCATCACCGGATCTCCTCACTTTCGTCCAACCAACGCGACAGTCCGTCGAGAGCGGGGGCCCTGCGACCGTGTGCGTGCTTCCAACGGCCGATACCACGTCTCACCGCCGGTGAGAGGCGTTCGTGTCCACGAGCGGCGTGGTACAGAACGTCGAACCCTCGGTGTTCGTCCGCTCCGCTCTCCAACACGTCGAACCAAGTCCACAGAGGCCGCCCCACCTGGGCGCCCGCATGGGATGCGGCCCGCCACGCGGCGATCACCACGTCTTCGTCGATTTCCCCTTCAGCCATCTCGACCATCACGCGGGGCACCGACTCACCGTTGCGAGCTGCCAGGAGCCGGCAGAGAGCGAGGGAGGCGACGGTGACCACACGTCCCCGCCCCGGCTTTTCGTGCCAGGAGGTCAGTGCCTCCACAACGGTGCCGATGTTGCCCGGTTCACCCGCGATGTCCTCCACGGCCTGGATCAACGATTCGTCCCAGTGAGCCGGTACCTTCGTCGCGATGTGACGTATCCGGGTCAGGGCGGTCGACGGTTGGACCCGACCGTAGACACGGCACACCTCGAGAACGGTGCGGTCCCGAAGAGTCGCTCCCGAAGCGATCGCCGCCCGGTACAGCGCGGAACGCACCTGCGTCCCCAGCTCCGGGGTGACGGCGGCTTCCGCGAGTGCCGGGATCGCCGCCCACATCAACTCGTACGAAACGCCCCAGTGTTCGATCAACGCCGCCACCGGTGCTTCGTCCCGGTGGCGACGAGCCAGTCCCAGCCACCGTCGCGCGGCCTCGAACCGTTGTGGACTTTCGAGATCGGCCACCGCCTCCGTGGCCCATGTCTCGACGAGCGTGCGTGTACCGGGGTGTTCCCGCCACAAGTAGTCGAGAGCGTCGTCGCCGTGTCCGCGTCGATTGAAGTAGACCCGATCGTCTCGAACGTGTGCACCGATCTCCCACAGGTGCGCTGTCAAGCCGTCCCCTGAAATGGGTGTCTGCCACAGAGACGGGACGTACCACTCCCTGGCCAGGCGATGTGCGTGGCGCACGATCACGGACCGGTGAGCGCCTTCGAGCAGAGCCACCGTAGCCAGCAGCACACGCCGGAATTCGTTCTCCCGCTGATTGCGTTTGAACCATCGAGCCAGCTCTTCCGTGACGTCGGCGCACGCTTCGAGCGTCTGTTTGATCCAGAGCGCTTCTTCCTCTTCCGACAACTGGTCTGAAGGACGGCTTCGGTGCGCCTCCTGCGCCAGCCTGAGGGCTCTGGCCGGTTCGGCTCCTTCCAAGGTCTTGCGGACATCCGCCATCTTCAACCACCGGTCGGCCGACCCCGCTCCACAGAGTCTTTCCATGGTTCGTCGGAAAACGTCCTCGGCGCGAGCGGGCTCGTCGATGTGCAGCCACGCCTGGAGTTCGGCCAGGAATTCTTCACGCTGTTCCGGCCTGGCGATGATCACCAGGAGCGCACCCGCTTTGCGGGCCTCACCCACCAGCCCACGTAACCCGATCTGTTGAGTCGCGGTGAGCTCGGGCAAGGGGGTGAGGTCCAGGAAGCGGGAGTGGTCGGAGTCCACGTTGATCAGCGAGGTTCCCGCGTCCTTCTGCGCTGGGTCGACGGTGAGCTGTTCGATCGGGGTACCCGGCTTCGCCTCGGCCAGGGCATGTACTGCGGTGGAAGCCCGTCCGGTCCCGCTCTTACCCGTGATCACCCCGACACCGTGGAGCCCGAGGGCGGTTTGGAAGATCGCGTACCGACCGCTGTCGCTGGGGCAGAAGGTGGCGAGTACCTCGTTCACTCGCTCCTTCGAAAGCCGTGCCGCCCGCCTGAGCCGACGAGTGATGTCCTCACCGATGTGTTGGTGGTAATGGACTCCTCCGTCGACCCTTCCGGCATTGACCACCTGCCCCTGGTTTCTTCTCACCCAGTTCCCCCAGGGTGAGGGCTTTGGATCCTCTTTCTCTTCCGACTCCTTGGGAGGTCGGTCGGGTTCGTCTTCCTTCCCGTTCCGTTCCTCGTCAGCCGCCATGGGGGGTACCACCACCGAAGCTCACACCACCGTGAAGGTGGCCTGCTTGGATGACCTGGCCGTGATCGTTGTGACCGACGTTGTTACCGATCCCCGAGCCGCCGGGGACGGGACCCGTGTCGGGCGCGGGCGCGGTGGGGGTGTCTCGGGATCCACCGCCGTTGGAATCGGGGGCACGGGCGCTCCCGGCTTCCCGGGTTCCTTCATCCGGCTCAGTGCCCCACGTGTGAACGGGCAGGAACAGGTAGCTCTCGGCTTGGAAGTCCTTACCGGGAACGGTGGTCTTCACCGCGCGCCAGCGAGGGGGAGTGAGAGGGGTGAATCCGCCCAGGACGACGTCCTCATAGACACGGCGGGAGATGATGGCCGCGACCAGGGTGGCATCGGGATCGGTGCGCTTGAGTTCGGCCTTGACCTCTTCGGAGTCGAGCCGACGGTGGATGTCGATCATCGCCCTGCCCATGGCGTTCTTCGGGTCATCGGGGCCGTGGTAGGGCAACGACCCGACGTCGATGCTCACCCGGAAGCGCATGCGCAGTTCCCGGTCGAGCGCGGCCAGGGTCGGCTGGATCGCCTCCAGCTGCTTTTGCAGGTTCTCCAGAAAGGGGCTGATGAGGAAGGGCAGGTGTTCAGGATCGGTACCGAAGACGAACCCGTCACCACCGTGCCTGGCAAAAAGCTTCTCCTTCCAGACCCGTTCCATATCGGAGTCCGCCAAAGCGGCCTCCAACACCTTCGGTATGAGTTCTCCGATGAGCTGCTGGTTGCGGTCACCGGTCCGGCTGAAGTTCTCCATGTCCACGGCCAACAGGGCTCGGTAGGGCGGTAGGGGCGAGCTCTTGCCGTGTTCGGGCAGGTCCAGTTGCATACGAGTCTCCTCAGGAGGTGCTGTGGACTGTTCGCGATCAGCATTCCGTGATGCTCGGTGGGGGTTTGTTCACTTTTGAACACGGCGCGTCAGGAGTGACGCATGACACTTCATCCGGGCTCTTCTCCCAGGGCGAGCGCCTCCAGGCGAGCCAGATCGAGGATGACGACGTACTGACGCCCTGTACGGATCAGCCCCATCTCCTTGAGTCGGGTGTAGCCGTTGTGGACGGAGGTGCGGGAAAGCCCGGCGAACCCGCCGACCTCTTGCTGCGGCAGGGGGATCTCCAGAAAACACCCCGGGCCGGCGTTCTCGGGTCTGGCGGTGAGCGGGGCCGGGGTCGACTCCCCCACCATCGCCGCCAGGTGCACCAGGGCGGCGGGAAGTCGCCGTTCGGCCGGCATGCGGGCGAGTTGGATCCGGATCTGGTCGCTCTCGTTCTGCCGTTTGAAGACGCTCTCCCACAGAAGGGGGACGAGATCGAGCTCCTTGAGCCGCCTCTGGAAACGCTCGGCGAACGTGTGGATGGTGACGCAGGAGGACAGAGCCGTCACGGTGGCGTTAAGACTCAGTCCACCTCCGGCGAGGACGGATTCACCGAGTATCTCGCCGCGGGAGCGAAAGGCCAGCGGGGCGGCGGTACCGTCCGCGTACACCGACTCCACGCGAACCCGGCCGCTGAGAAGGAGGTGGATCCCCTTGCCTTGGCTTCCTTGGGACAGGAGGACCTCACCGGCGACGAAAGGGGTTACCGAGAAACCGTGGGTCAGGTGATTCCACTGGTCATCGGTGAGCAGTGCGCCGAAACCGTACCTGTGCATAGGGGGTCCTCATTCCGCTCGATGTTCGATGTCGAGTGTCCCGGCGCCTGCTTCCCACGGGGTTTCGGGATCGGGCTCGGACCAAGGCGAGCGACGAACCGCGCGTGAGGCTTGGCGAACCTCAGAGGTTCACATTTACGAACACCATACCCACCACTGTGAATAATGCCAACCATATAAAGCGGATTCATGCACCGCACCGGTTCTCAAGACGGAAGGGACCGGAGCCGACGACGGAACACGCGGATGGTCTTGCGGACACAGTTCCGGTCGTTCCTCGCAGGCACGTCGAACAGACGACGGCGCGGGACAAACGACTACCGGCGCGCCTTCTGGACTTCACCACAGGTGGTGAGCGCGACCCGCACTATGCGGACTTGCACCGCCCGAGGACGGCCGATCTGAGCGAGCTGCCCCCGGTCATAAGTCCGGCGCCGGGTCGAGGTGCCCGCCATCACCCGGTCGAGCGGTCCGCACATGCCCCTCCAGGTCGTGATTGGTTGACAGGACGCGCACCCGTACTCCCTCGAGTTCTCCGGACGGCGTTACAGCGAGAACGAAGGGCGCGGCCTCGATCCTCCCGACCTTGACGAGTACGAGACCAGGAGTGGTGACATCCTGCGTCGCAGAAGCACCACGGGCACCTGCTACCTACGACTTCGGCGACGACTGGTCTCACACACTCACCATGGAGTAAACCCTCATTCGGCCCGCTCGGCGTCGCTGCCACTGAGGACGAGTCGGCGTGCACGGCCACGAAGACCGCACCACTGTGCGATCTCCTGTGATCAGACCGGTGGTTCGGGCCGGAAGGAAGCCGATCGAGACGCGAGTGTCTCGCCCGGCCGGCGTGCGCACTGCGGTCGAGGAGCTCGGTCTCTCGCTCCGAGGAGAGGACCGCCGAACGGGCCGAGAGACCGAAGTGGCTCCGCGCCCGTACCCCTCACGAAGCGGACGTCTTCCAGGTCCGACGCAATTCCTTGAGCCGGGCCCGGAGCGGATCCGGTTCCACGTGACTCAGGTTCAACGGTGGGTTCATCCGGAGTAGGACCTCCTCCGCCACCTCCCCCAGCCGGTCACGGTCGGCGACCGCCACGGGCACCACCGACAGGTGGCGTTCCATCCAGGGGGTCAGTGCTCGTTCGTCCTGCGGTGTGACCCCCAACCGCTGGGCGAGTACCGCGGCCAGACTCCACCGGAAGGTGGACCCTTCGGCTCGACCGCCCAGGTGTGTGGAGAGCAGACGGGCGCGCAGTGTGTTCCGGGACGGTTTTCCGCTCGGTCTGTGCGTCGCCCCCGTCTGCCCCACATAGATGACCCCAGGCCGTACCGGCACCCCCGCCCCTTCCGACAGCTCCGTGGCTCCCTGCTCGTCCACCCACCAGCTGTAGAGGCCGGGCGCATCCGGCAGCCTCGGAGATGTCCGCAGATCGTGTACCGCGATCGCGTCGTCAGGTGTGGACAAGCGCTCGGCCAGGCCTGCCGGTTCCTGGTACCAGGCCAGTGAGCGCCCCAACGACAGGCCTTTCAGGGGAAGACGGAGCCGGGCCCCGTGTTCGGTCAACGGATCGCGAATCGCCTCCACATAGTGGCTTCCGGCGTGGATCTCAACGACGCGGCCGTTCAGACGGTGTCTTTCGGCCAACCGGGCGGCCACGAGCCTTCCCCAGGCGGTTCGGACCTGTGCCGAACAGTCCCCCAGGTAAAGGTCATAGGGCGCGATGAGCTCATCCGGTGCGACCAGCCCCCAACGGGCACTGAGGATGTACCAGGGTCGGACCGAACCCTCCGCGTACTCTCGACGTCTGTCGAAGAGAGCGCCCCGATACAGGTCACGGGCATGCATGGCGGTGTCGGCCTTGGTCTTGACACAACCGACCAACAGCAGACCACCGACCTTCGTGGGCCACATGCGCTCACCCTCGACTTCGGAACCGTCTCCCACTGCGCGTCCGTCTTCCATCCGTCTCCACCTGTCGAACATCGACACCCCCTCCTACGGCTACGATCGACCGCTTTTTCGACCAGGGAGGGGGTAGCGTCCGCAACGGACGTCTCTATCCGGCCGAGCGTAGGCGACCGATGATGCCGTCGAGGTCGCGCAGGAAGAGGTCGTGGCGGACGAAGTGGCCGCCCTCGGGCTCGTGCGCCTCGTAGGGGATGCCGGCGTGGTCCAGGGCGGCGCGGAACTCACGCTGGCCGGCGAGCACCTCCCCCTCGTTGACGCTGTCGAACCAGTTGATCGGGTCGGGGCTCCTGCCCGCGACCATGAAGATCCGCTTGCCGCGGTAGCGCTCGATGTTCTCCACCGGGTTGTCGGCGCTCACCCGGTTCTCGGCCCAGGGCACGCCGTAGACCGTGCCTCCGCCGAGCTCGAAGAGCGCGGAGGTGGCGTTGGCCCAGTGGGTGACCGCGCCGAAGTTGCGGCGTATGCTGGCCGGCCCCGAGTGGGAGCTCACCGAGGCGAAGTGGCCGTAGTACTTGGCCGTGTACTTGAGCGCGCCGAAGCCGCCCATGGAGAAGCCGGACACGGCGCGGCCGTCGAACTCGGCGTACGTCCGGAAGTTGGCGTCGACCCACGGGATGAGCTGGTTCAGGTGGAAGCTCTCCCAGTTGCGGGGGCCGACGTTGGAGCTGACCGGGTTGCTGTACCACCCGCAGGGCCCGCCGTCGGGCATGACGATGATGATCTGTTTGCCCGCGGAGAGGTGGCGGATGCCCTCCCGGTCCCAGCTGATGAAGTCCTGGCCCGGGCCGCCGCCGTGGAGCAGGTACAGGACCGGGTAGGTGCGCCCGTCGTTGCGGTAGCCCTCGGGGACCAGGACGTTGACGCCGGGGTTCCAGGCGATCTCGTCGGTCGCGAAGCGGTAGTACCACATGCGGGGGTCGTGCTCGTTGCGCTCCACGATGTCCAGCCCGAACCGGGGGGGGGCCGCGGAGTCTGGGGAGGCCGTGTCGGCGTGTGCCGGGGAGGTGGCTGCGAGGAGGCCGCCGGAGGCGGCGGCCAGGCCGAGGGAGAGTCCGCCGACGCTCTTGAGGAGGGACCGTCGGCTGGGGGGGTACGAACTCACGTTGTCTCCTGGGAGAAGCGGGGGTGTCACTCGCAAGACGCCGGGTTCCTCTCGCACCCGGGATCCAGGCCGCGGAGACAGGACACGGCTTTTCTCACAAGCGTGGTCACTCCGTCGTGACCACCGGCCTAGTGAAACAGAAAATTACCGACCTCGGAACCCCCCACGGTCGAACATAACCGACATGGGGTCGCCGGATCTCGCGGGGCCGGGCCCACCGGAGTGCGGGGGAGAG
>CALGOD010000110.1 GCA_937957845.1 uncultured Nocardiopsis sp. | reverse complement strand
GACACGGGCTCGGCCGCCCGGCATCCACACCACCTCCTCACGGCCGTAGGCGAAAGGTCCCTTCCCGTGACCTTGCCCACCTCGCTGCCCGACCCCGCACGCTTCGCCCGCCCTTGGGGATGGCATGCGGTGGAGCGACCGAAAACCACTCGCCGTGCGTGGGCGGGAAGGACACACTGGGGGCCTTCCATGAAAGAAGGGGTCGCCATCGATTCGCCTGTGCCGCCCCCTGCCCTGCTCCGGAGGGGGTTCCGGCTCTTCCTTTACGCCAGGGCGGTGAGCGGGCTCGGCTCGGAGATGCTGCCCGTGGCCATGGTCGCACTGGTGCTGGTCGAACACGGCCCACTCGTGCTCGGCCTGATCCTGGGCACACGTGGTGTGGCCGGCTCCCTGTCCGCGCTTGTGACCGGCGCGTTCGTGAGCAAGGTCCGCAAGTCCACCGCGCCGGCCATGAGCGATCTCGTCCAGTGCGCGGTCATGCTCGGTTTCGCCTTCGGCCCCGACGGGGCCGCGTGGCTGCTCGCCCTGGCCGCCCTGGGCGGCGTCGCCGGTTCGGTGGGCGAGCCCGCCTCTGGATCGATCATGCCGCTCCTCGTCCCCGGGGCCCGACTCCAGGAGGCCAACGCCCTGCGCACCATCGTGGGGCGGGCCATGGGCATCACCGGCCCCGCGGCGGCGGGCATGCTGTCCGTCGTCATGGACGCGCGGACGGTCTTCCTGATCGTGGCCGCGGGCTTCGCCCTCGGCTCCGCCGTACTGCTGCGTGTACGCGAGGAGCCTCCCCCGGTGCGACGGGCCTCCGCCACAATGGGCGCCGACCTCCGGAAGGGGCTACGCGGTGGCCGGCGCCCTGGCGGAGACGGTCGGGGCGCGCCCGGTGCTGGTCGGCGCGGCCGTGATCGGGTTCCTCACCACGTTGGTGCCGTTGGCCGTCCCCGGCGTCGCCCGCCTGGCGGACCCGCCTGACAGGGCAGCGGCGCCCTGAGGTCCACCTGTGGGGCGAAGGGTCCCCTCAGACGGCGTCGATGCGGCCACGCAACCACCCCAGTGCGGCCGCCCCGGAGTTCTGGACCGCCTTGGCGACTCCGTACAGCCGTCGGCGCCACGAGGGCGTCACCACGTTCTCCTCCGGCCGCGGTTCGTCCTCCATCGCCCCGGCCTGGGCCGCGCGTTCGCGCAGACGTTCCCTGACCTGCTCAGGGGTGTAGGCGCGGCGTCGCCGCTCGTCGCGGGCGATCACGACACCGGTGGCCGCGACGCCCACGAAAGCGGCCACTCCAAGGGCTTTCCACCAACGCATGTGCCTACGCTATCGGGGTGACAGACATGAGCATGTCCCTGAGTCAGGCATGGGAACTCACCCGGACCGGTGATCTGTGGGTCTTCCGCGGCGGCAGCACGGCGGACCGCGCCATCCCGATCACCACCAACAGTCCCGTCAACCATGTCGGCATGTCGATCGTGGTCGAGGACCTGCCCCCGCTGATGTGGCACGCCGAACTCGGCCGCTCCCTGCCCGACATGTGGACCGGCAGACACCAGCGTGGCGTGCAGTTGCACGACCTGCGCGACGCGGTCCTGGTGTGGGGGCGCAGGTACGGCCAGCGTGCCTGGCTGCGCCAACTCGAACCGGAGGCGACCGCGCCCATGGAGGACGCGGCCCTACGAGCGGTGGCCAGGCTCAACGGCATCCCCTTTCCCTCCAGCACCCAACTGGCCACCCGCTGGTTGCGCGGCCGTTTCCCCCTGCGGCGTCCGCCTCTGGGCGGCCGGTCTCGTGAACGCGCCTTGGAGAGCGCCTACTGCGCGGAGGTCATCGCCCTGACCTACGAGGAGATGGGGCTGCTTCCCGCGGGAAAGCGTCCCGGATACTACGACCCGGGACGTTTCTGGAGCGGCGACGACCTGCGTTTGGAGGGCGGCGCCTGTGTGGGGGGGGAGAGCGGGGGGGACCTTCCCGACGACTGGTCCCGGTGGCGGCCGGGCCGGTCCCCCCCTCGTCTCGGGGGGAGAACCCGCCGGGAGGAAGGAAGCGGAACGTTTCACCGTGGAAGTCAGGGCGAACACCGCTCACCGCACCGCTCAGGACCATCCGGGGGACCGTGGCTTCCCTTGGCCGCGTCCTGCCTCCCGGGTGGGATCGCCCTTCGCGCCTTTCCCGGGTACGGAGCCCGGCTCCCCGGTTCGGGACGGTCATTGACACGTTCCAGGTCGGGTGTGAGCATGTGGCCCCGAGGCTGGGACACATGCGCCCCAGGGCCGCGACCGCATCAGTACGATTCCTGACGTCGCCACTGACGGCCGATCCTCACACGCACGGGAGAAGTTCCTTGTCCAGCACGCCCCGACCCGTCCGCCGCGCCGTGGGCATCACCGAGGTCGCCCGACACGCCGGGGTCTCTCCCGGAACCGTGTCCAACGTCCTCAACCGTCCTGAGCGCGTGGCCGAGGCCACGCGATTGCGGGTCGAGGCGGCCATCGCCGAGCTGGACTACGTGCGCAACTCCTCCGGCAGCAGTCTGAGGTCGGGGCGCAACGCGTCGGTGGGCCTGCTGGTGCTGGACGTGACCAACCCCTTCTTCACCGAGGTGGCGCGCGGTGTGGAGGAGGAGGCGGCCGGTTCGGGGCTGGCCGTGGTGCTGCTCAACTCCGCCGAGGACCGTGGGCGTCAGCGACGCAACGTGCGCCTGCTCGCCGAGCAGCGCGCGGCCGGAGCGGTGGTGATGCCCGTGGACGACGACCTGTCGGACCTGCTGTGGTTGGGTCGGCAGGGGACCGCGTGGGTGGCGCTGGACCGTGGGGACGTGGCCGAGGACGTGGGGTGCAGCGTCAGCGTGGACAACCACGCGGGCGGCATGGCGGCGGCAAGGCACCTGATCGGTCTGGGGCACGAGAGGGTCACGTTCCTCACCGGACCGTTCGCCATCGAGCAGGTGAGGAAACGTCACGAGGGGCTGCGTGCCGCGTTCGAGGAGGCGGGGCTGGACCCGGACACCGCCGTGCGTGTGGTCGAGCAGCCGCTGCTCAATTCCGAGCAGGGCGAGCGGGCGGTCGACGCGGTGCTGGCCGGTGGGCCGAGGCAGCGGCCGCGGGCGGTGTTCTGCGCCAACGACCAGCTGGCCCTGGGTGTGATGAAGGGCCTGGGGCGAAGGGGCCTGCGGGTTCCCGAGGACATGTCGGTGGTGGGGTACGACGACCTGGACTTCGCCGACCTGGTGCACCCGGGACTGACCACCGTCGCCCAACCCAAGTACGAGCTGGGGCGCGAGGCGATGCGACTGCTGGGCTCCGAACTCGACGACGCGGAGCACACCCACGAACGTGTGCTGTTCATCCCGGAGTTGGTGGTGCGGGGTTCCACGGCGGCGTTCCGGAGCTGAGCCGGGGCGGCCCGGCCGAACGGTCGTACACCCGTGGTGAGCCCCCAGAACGACGCTGGGAGCGGGTTTCCCCGGGGAGAAGATCCCACGCGTCACATCCGTGACGTTTCCGGCCGAGACCGGACTACAGCGCGGCGATCCCACGCGCGGTGAGGGCGTCCAGCTTGTCCTGGTCCGTGCGCCAGGCCATCTCCGCGCCGAGGACGCGCTTCAGGTTGGGCAGGAGCTTCAGATCCTCCAGTGAGTGGACGTCGAAGAGGTCGTCCTCCCCGTCCCACACCGGCGCGCACTCCATGTAGACCTGGTTGCCGCCGTCCAGGTTCAGTTCCTCGACCGTCGCGAGCAGCCTCTCCTCGATCTCCAGCGCCTCGAAGTAGGCCCGGGCCTCATCGAGCACCGTGTACTCCCTGCCGATGGCGATGGTGTGGTCGTTGGGGGATGCGGCGACGCCGCCTTCTCTGCGCTGCGCGTCGGTGGAGAACGCGGGTGGGA
>CALGOD010000109.1 GCA_937957845.1 uncultured Nocardiopsis sp. | reverse complement strand
TCTGGTGTGGCTGGCCCTGTGCCTGTTCGCCCTGGACCAGGTGCGTAGCGCCCGCTCCCGGTTCCGGTCCGGTTCTCGGGCCTCTCGGAGGGGCCGGGAGCCGGCTCCGGTCCGGCCGAAGGCCACGGAGTAATCGAGGCTTCCCCCTTTCCGGAAAACCGGAACTACCCTCTGTGAACCTGTGCTAACGTCAGGTCGCGAGTCGGGCGGGGTCCGGCTCAGGTCAGACCGCGTATCCGGAGGACACTTCCATGTCTCGCACCAGCCGAACGGCCCGCGCCGTCGCGGCCGTGCGGCCTTCGGTGCCCTTCGTGCTGCTCCTCCCCCTGCTGGTCGGTGCCTTCCTCGTCGGCCTGTGGATGCTCGGTACCGCCTCCGCCTTCGCCGAGGAGGCCACGTCGGATCGGGGCCTGATCGGTACCGACGCCCTGCTCCGCGGTTCCCTCGTCGGTGAGCCGCGCGGCGCCGGAGACCCGGTCTCCGCCACCCTCGCCCAGAAGGGCTCGACCTCCCTGGACGAGGTCGTCACCGACGAGCTCGTCGCGCCGGTCTCCGCCACCCTGGGCGGTGTCCACCAACGCCTGGAACAGGGTGCCGAGCGCACCGTCGCGGTACTGCCGGAGACCTCCTTGGTCGACGGTGTGGGCGAGAGCGCCCGTCGGGTGGTGCGGGAACTCGAACACGGTGCCGCCGAGGACCTCCTCGTCCCGGCATCGTCCGAGGTGAACGTGTCCTCTCCCCTCCCCATCGGTGAGAGCGGGAAGACCGGAGCCGGCACCCGTCCCTCCAAGGACGGTGCCGAGCCCGAGACCGCGCACGGACCTTCCCTCGCCCCCACGCCCCCGACCGTGTTCGTGACCGCCCTCGTCGAGGACTTCGCGGACACCACGGGCAAGGTCGCCTCGTCTCCCGCCCCCGTGGCACAGACACCCGCCCCTTCCATGATCCAGGCGACCACGGGTTCGGCCTCGCCCTCCGCGGGCTCCGCTCCCGTCCCCGCCGTCGCCGGCTATCTCATGCCGGCTCCGTTCACCGCGCCTTCCGCCGGAACGGTCCTGTTCTCCGCCCACGGCCTGTACCCCGTGCCGAGCGGCCCCAGCGACGACCTCACCGTCTCCCCCGACTAGGCCGGTCCCGCGCCGCCCGCGCACGGACCGTTCCCAGCCACGGCCTGAGACGCCGCACCTTCTGGGGGCTGACGTGGGTCCCGTGTCCTCGTTCACGGAATCCACGCCAGCCGGTGGTCCACCCCGGCTCCGGCCGCCCGCGCTCCACGCGCACGGCCTCCCCGTACGCACCGTTCCAACCCATGAACTCCGGAAGGAAACCCATGACACACGCCACGAGCACCTCCGCCAGGACCCTCCTCCTCGCCGCCGGCACCGCGGGCTTCGTCGCCCTCGGTTCGGGGGTGGCGGGCGCCGAGTCGCTCTCCTCCTCCGTCCAGGAGACGGTCGGGCCCGTCGCGAAGTACGCCCTGGTGGAGGGTGCGGCCCCCGTCATGAACAGCCTCGCCCCCGAGGGGGTCGCGCCCATCGCGGACGGCGCCCTGTCGGAACTGCAGCAGACCGCGCACGACCCCGCCAAGCCCGCCCCCGACCTGGCCGCCCCGCTGCCCGAGGGCGAGGCGCTGCGCACCCCGCTCGGCGAGCTGCCCAACCCCACCCCCGCCCTCGCCGGAACCGTCTCCGAGCTGCAGGACGCCACCGGTCTGGACGGCGACCCCCACGACACCGTCGGCCACGACATCGGAAGGTCGTTGGAGGAGGGCGGTCAGCGCGCGGGCGCCTCTGTGGCGGACATGGGCGAGCGTGCCGGCACGCGCGTCGAGGACACCGCCATGGAGGTGCTGCCGCACACCGTGGAGTCGGTCTACCAGCTGCGCCAGGAGCTGGAGCCGCCCCGGATCGGCCAGCTGGCCCCGCTGCCCGAACCCTCCGCCCTGACCTCCGTGGTCGGCGGTGACACCCTGGACCTGACCGCGCCCGTCACCGTGCCCCAGAGCGCCTCCGCGACACGGCCGATCAACGTGGAGGGCCCCCTGGCCGACCCCCGTCTGCCCCGCCTCTCCGGTACGGGTCTGCCCCTGGTCGACGACACGGCCGCGGCCATCAGGCCGCAGCTCGCCGAGGCCGGACTGCCGCTGGTCGCCGAGGGGATCGACACGCAGACCGCCGAGGACCTGGTGTCCGAGCTCGGTCGGGGTACGGACCTGCTCAACGACCTGGACACCAGTGACGTGCTCTCCATCAGTGGCGGCACCGCCCCGCAGGAGACGCCCGGGGGCATGACCCAGCACCCCACCTTCATGGACCTGCCCGGTTCCGAGGCCCTGCCCCTGGTCTCCTGAACCCACCGACGACGGCGCCGTCCCTTCCGGGCGGCGCCGTCCGCGTGTTCACCGACCCGTACCGCTCCGGGGCGATTCGTTCCCGTTTCGGTGCCTGAAGGACACGGGGAACGGCCCTGGGCCCGATAGGAAAACGGGATGCTTCTCAAGATCCTGGATTTCCTGGAGAAACGCCTGGCGGCGAAGGCCGGGGTCGCCTACGGCGACGGATGGCACGACCCCGAGTTGGCGTCGGCGCTCCCCTCGGTACACGCGGGCGACATCGCGACCGGACTCTCCCTCCTGGCCACGGACGACCCCCACCTGCGTGCCGTACGGGTGGACGTCCTCTCCGAGGAATGCGTCCCCCTGCTGGAGAAACTGGAGTCGGAGCTGGACGGCGGGGATCCCGACCTACTGCTCTGGGCGGCGACGACCCGGCTCAGGGCCGCTTGGGATGTGCGCACCGGGGCCTGGGCCGAAGACGTCGGCGAGGAGAGGTTCGCCCGTTTCCACGCGATGCTCGACCCCGTCTTCGAGTCCTTGAGCCACGCGGCGGAGCTCAGCCCGCGACCGGACGCGTGGAACTGGTTCCAGTGGTTCGGCCTGGCGGTCGGTCTGCCCCGTGAGCAGCTCGACCAGACCTGGGAGCGGATCGTCTCCCTCGCGCCGGGGCACGTGGACTCCCTCTACACCCGTATGCAGGTCCTGTGCCACAAGTGGCAGGGGTCGCACGAGGAGATGTTCTCCTTCGCCCGGGACGTCATGCTGGACGCCCGGCCCGGGGAGCAGACGCTGGAGCTGCTCCCCCGAGCGCACATCGAGCGGTTCACCATTCTCCTGAGAGAGGCCGAGCCCGAGACCTACGGACAGATCCGGGTCCTCGCGCAGGAGTACTTCGGTGACCGCGCCGTCATGGGCGAGGTCGCCCACGCGGCCGACCTGTGGCTCCGGGGCGGACCGGACCATCCCAGGCTCGCGCGGGCCGCGCACTCCTTCGGGGCCGTGCTCCACCTGGGAGGGCAGGAGGATCTGGCCGCCCGTGCCCTGAGCCTGGCCGGAAGGCGGGTACCGAAGGACTCCCTCTGGGCCCACGCGTTCCCGCATCCGCCGGCCGACTACGTCCGGGCCCGCCGGAGGCTGGGCGTCCCTCTCTGAGACCCGAGGATCGCCCCCTGGGACGACGAAGCCCCCGGCGTCCCAGGGACGACGGGGGCCGCGAAGCGTGGATCAGCCCGAGCGTTCCACCACGTAGTCGCACAGAAGCTCGAACGCCTCGCGTGCGGGGCTCTCGGGCAGGGTCACCAGCTCGGCGCGGGCCTTGTCCGCCCAACTCTGCAGGGTGGCCTCGGCCTCGGCCATCGCCGGGTGCACCCGCAGCAGTTCCAGCGCCTCCTCGGCCTCCCCCTCCTCCAGAGGGCGGCCCAGCAGCGACTTGAGCCGCTCGTCCGCGGGGTTCTCGGAACGGAGCGCGTAGAACATCGGCAGGGTCAGCACGCCCTCGCGCAGATCGGTTCCCGGGGTCTTGCCCGAGTCGGTGCTCT
>CALGOD010000108.1 GCA_937957845.1 uncultured Nocardiopsis sp. | reverse complement strand
TCTTGGCCACGGATACGGCCATGGGGTTGAGGTCAAGGCCATAGAGGCAACGTGCGACGACGTCGTGCAGAGCGTTCCGGTAGGTCTCCTCCGTGGGTTCGAGACTCCCCTCACGGTAGGCTGCGACGCGCTTGGCGATGCGATGCCCTGCGGCCACCAAAAAGTGACCAGAACCACACGCAGGGTCACATACGGTGACTGACAGGAGCATCTCCGCGATGGTGTCGGCCGGGTCGAGTTCGGCATGCTCGGCGGCGAGTTGTTCACCCCGCTTGACCGCGTCGTTAAGGACCGGTTCGAGCGCGGAGTCGAGCAAGCGGGAGATGAGCGAGGCGGGGGTGTAGTAGGCACCCGTCGTCTTCCGTGAGTTTCCCGCTCGGTGGGCGAGGTGGAAACTGAGGTCCTCGGCACGGTACAGGGGAACGGTTTCCAGGAGGGATTCGTAGACGGCGCCGAGCTCTCGGGAGGACAGGGTCCGGAAGGACACCCGCCGCCAACGCCGAGAGCCTGGATCGTGGACACGTGACAGATGGCGTACGGCACGCAGCAGCGCCTCGTTGGACAGACGCAGACTTTTCAAAGGAGCGTCGTCCTCGGTCGGGCTGAACAGCCCACCCAGGCCTACCAGCCCCAGTTGGGGAAGACCTTCCTCCTCGCCCAGCGCATCAAGGATCAGCAGCAGCGCCTCGTAGAGGTCGCTGTGCGCGTGACTGCCTCGGCGGTCGGCCATGTTCCGTAGCCGGGCGGTGGAGAAGTAGGCGGTGTAGCGTCTGCGTTCACGGTTCCCGGTGTCCGGAGGGTGAAGAAGGTCGCGGTCTTCCACCACCATCAAGAAGATGAGCTTGAACACGAGCCGGAGGAGCGCCGTGTGGAACCTGTCCGTGTCTGCCGTGGGGCGCAGGGACGCGTTGGCGGGATGGCGAAGAAAGCCGGTGCCCAGGGCGGTGACCGCCCGCTCGACGTTGTCGTGCAGGGCGTCCAAGGCACGCACCCCCGAACGCAGGGCCTCCTCTCGCCATTCTTCCAGCCGGCAGGAGGAGGGCGGCCCCTCTCCCCGGGCCTCGAAACGCGAAGCATGGAAGATCTTAAGGACGGATACGAACTCGTTGAAGAGCTCGCCGTCGAAGACCGCGGCGAGGTCCACCTCCACGTACGCCGAGCCGGCGAGGGAGCTGGAGTCGCGCAGCAGCCGGAGCTTGCGTCCGTTGGTGACGAATCCCCACAAATGCGCGGAGGCGCCATTGAGCGCCTCCTGCACCAGGGATTGGGGTGACGGCCCGCCATTGCGGCCACGCCGGTCCAGTTCTTGGTCCCAGGGAACGATGTGCAGGAGTGCCTGGGCGTACCGGTGGCTGACGGCGAGGGTCCGCTCAGGATCGCCATCGACTGTGACGCCCGAGGAACGCAGTCCCGCCAGTCGTCCGAAGCCCAAGGCCTCCAGGAACGGCCCGATCCAGCCGGTGAGGGCGGGTGCCCGCCAATTCCTGGTATGCGCACTCAATCGTGATGCCGAATTGCGTCGCGATCACA